>NZ_LGTE01000005.1 GCF_001263415.1 Thermincola ferriacetica | reverse complement strand
CTGCGTTGGATGCTAATTCTTCGCTGGTGGCAGCAACGGTCTGGCTGGTGGTATTTATCTGTTGAATAATGTGCTTCAAGTTGTCCACCATCTTGTTGAAGGAATCGGCCATATCCTTGATTTCGTCCCGGGTATTAACCTTTAACCTGTCTACGGTAAGGTCTCCGCTGCCAACCCGTTCGGCTACCGTGGCTACAAGCCGTACTGCCTTGGAGATAGAAGTGGCCATATATAGGCTGATGACGATACTAAAAATCAATGCAGCCACCAGAATTGCAATTATTTGTGTCCGTTCTGATTTATAGTTGGCTTCTGACTCAGTATTGGTCTGGCGGGTTTGTTCATCATTATACTTTATCAATTCATCCAAAATTGCTATACACTTATTATAGGCGTCCCTTGATTCCCCCCGCTGAACGGCAACCGCGCCGGAAATATTTCCCTGGTTCATGAGGCTGAGCATCTTAACATGTATATCCTGATACCGTCTCCAGGCCGAATTAAACTCGGCAATTTTACTTTTGGCAAAATCGGATTTAAACTTGGGAAACAGTGCTTCAAAAGTTTTTTGCAAGTCTTCTGCGCCTTTATTATATTTGCCCAGATATTCCTGCACTTCCTTTGAATCATTTAAGTTGGCGCCGAAAATAGCCTGCACTTCATACCGCCGGATATCACTCAACCCGGTTTTAATATCATGCAGTCCCTCCGTTTTTGGCATTCTGTTACTTGTCAGATCTTCTACTTTTTTGTAAGTATTTGCCCCTAAATTAATACCTAATAAACCAATAATCGCAGTTAAAACCACAACAACCAGAAAAGAAATCATTAACTTGGCCTTAATATTGAGTTTCAATAGTATTCCTCCTCCTTAGTTTTAGTTCCCGGGACTTCAAAAGCGTTTTAATATTTTGCCGGCAATTAATAAATTTTTTCACCACCTCCGGGTCAAACTGTGTCCCTGCATTCCGTTGTAATTCTGCCAAAGCCTCCTCACTGCTCAGGGCCGGGCGGTAAGACCTGTTGCCGGTCATGGCGTCGTATGCGTCAGCTACGGCCAGGATGCGACACAGTAAAGGGATTTCTTCGCCTTTCAAACCCCTTGGATACCCCTGACCGTCCCACCGTTCGTGGTGCAACAGGATGTATTCGGCCACAGTCCACATTTCCGGGATGTTCCGGGCAATGCGCCAGCCGATTTCGGAATGTTTTTTTATCTCTGCCCATTCTTTCGGGGTAAGGGGTCCGGGTTTTTTCAGGATACTCTCACTGATGCCTACCTTGCCAATGTCGTGCAGCATGGCCAAAAGAGCCAGTTGTTCCATTTCCAGCCCGGAAAGTCCGAATTCCCTGCCCAGTTCAAGACAGTATTTTTTTAAACGCCAGGCGTGTTCTTCTGTTTCTGTGCTTTTCTCTGCCATGGTTGTAAGCAGGGCATTTATCAGGTTATTCCTGTAGCTTTTTTGTTCCAGCAGCTTTTGATGGTACATCCTTTCCTCGGCTTCTTTCATTTTTTGCCACAGGTTTTCTGTTGCTTTGGTTTTCACGGCATATCCCAGGGATATGCTTAACCGGATATTTCTTTTTACGTCTCTGCCACACTTGCTGTTTATCCTGCCGACTATTTTTTCTGCCATCCTGGCATCGGTCCGGGGCAAAAGGATTAAAAATTCGTCCCCGCCCCACCGGGCGATGATGTTCTCCTTACGGCAGCTTTTCTTAATTACTTTGGCTGCTTTTTTCAGGAGCCTGTCCCCTTCTTCATGGCCAAATATATCGTTGGTTAGTTTCAAACCGTTGACATCTCCGATAATCACAGCCAGGGGTAACTCCCGTGATGTATCGAGCCTTTTTATTTCTTCTTCGGCAAATCTGCGGTTGTACAGTCCGGTCAGGGGGTCATGGTAGCTCAGGTAGAGGATTTCTTCCTGCTTCCTTTTCTCCCTGGTAATATCACGGAAGACCATGACCACGCCAAAAATATTTTCTTTTTCATCTTTGATGGGTGCAGCGCTGTTGACTATGGGTACCTGCCGCCCTTCTCGGGTGATTAAAGCTGTACGGGGAGCCGGACCTGCTGTTTTACCGGTCTGCAACACTTTGGCTACAGGGTTTTCAATAACTTCTCCAGTTTCTTCGCTGACCAGTCGGAAAACCTGGTCAAACATTTTGCCTCTTGCCTCTTCTTCGCTCCAGCCTGTGATTTCCCCGGCAACCTTATTCATGATGGTTATCAGGCCCTTTTCATCTGTGCAGACCACCGCATCGCCGATGGATACAAGGGTAGTGCGCAGCAGTTCTTTTTCCCGGTACAGTTCTTCTCTGTACTTTTCCCGTTCGGTGACATCAATGATGATGGAGAAAAGCAGTTTTTCTCCGCTATAATCTATCGGGCATGAATAAACGTCTACCAGCCGGATTTCGCCATTCTTTAAACGGTGGGGAAACAGAAAATACTTTTGTTTTTTCTTTAATGCCATCAGACGGCGTCTTTCTACTTCTTCTCCGGGGAGCATATTAATGTCCTGAACACGCATGCTCAGGAGTTCTTGCCTGGTATAGCCGTAAAAGGAACAGGCTGCGGGATTGGCGTCCTTTATTTGGCCGGTAACAGGTTCGACCAGGAGCATGACGGCGGTATGTCCGTTAAACATGGCCTGCAACCGCTGCAAAAGGTCTTCTCTTTCCATGATTTGCTTCATTTCGTCGGATATGTCCTGCAAAAATGTGACAATATGCTGCTTTGGGGATGAAATGGCCGTTATTCTGTACCAGCGGTTCAAAGGCTCGGCATAATGGATAATTTCTTGTTTTACGCCCGCCAGGGCAACTTGTCTGTAAAAGCTTACCCAGTCAAAATTGCCACTTCTGATGCCGGGCAGGGCTTCTGTTACCCTTTTGCCGAGAATGTCATTCTTTTGCAGTCCTGTCATTACTTCAAAAGCAGGACTAACCTCCAGAAAAATATAGTCTTCCGGCTCCCCCCGGTTGTTTAGTACCGGCTTGTGGTAAGCATACCCCCATGGCACATGGCCGAGCAGTTCCTGTATTAATTTTTCCGCCACTTTTTCACCTCATTAAAAAAACTCCATGCCGGAAGCATGAAGTTAATTCTTTAATGCAACCGGCTGCCTTAGAATTTGTCCTTAGGCCCTTGGCTTTGCGTCCCTGTCTTTCGACAGGTTTGCCCTGGTATGAACTTCATATTTGTTAGTCTGTTTAAATGAAACATATTTCTTAAAATGTTACATTGGGCCGGTGTTTGTAATCCCTTATAGATGGTAATTCTAGATATTTAAGTATCTGTAAGGACCAATGGGACCAGTATATTTTCTTGTACAATTTGACCAAATCAATACCGGAAAAGCTTTGTTAATGGACAAAATGTAGAACTATGCCTGATTAGCAATTATTTTTAAGAAATATGTCGTTAAGAGGGAGGATTAATTATATTGGCGTAGTATAACATATATATAGTAATTTTTGGTATGCTACATTTTAAGAAATATGTTGTGTAATTTCACAAACGTTTTCCAGCCTTTGTTAAAAGCCCAGCGATTAGAAAAAAATTCCTACCCGGTCAAAAAGCAACCAGGTAGGAATTTTTTTGCCGCCAAGCAGCCAGTAAAGAATTGAACTTCATGTAAAACTCTGCTGTTATAAGTTACATTTTAGTGATATAATTAATAATATGTTGCATTATGGGGGGTATTATATATGACTGTCGAACCTATCCGGGACCTGCAAAAAATTAAAGCTATGCTCAAGCAGCTTAATAGTCAAAATGAAAGAGACTGCCTGCTTTTTATGTTTGGGATAAATACCGGCCTCCGGATTTCCGATATTCTCCCTATCAGGTACAGCGATATTTTCACCGATAATGGCTCCTTCCGGCAGCATCTGGTTATTAGGGAACGAAAAACTGCCAAGGAGAAAAAAATAAAACTTAATGATGCCCTGAAGGCAGCCATTAAGTCTTATGTAACAAGCCGGAATCTGTCCGGAGATGACTATCTGTTCGGTTCAAAAAAAGGAGGCTCTATCGGCCGGGTTCAGGCATACAGAGTTTTAAAAGCGGCTGCTGATGCGGTTGGTATAGAGCATTTTGGGACCCATACCATGCGGAAATCATGGGGGTATTGGACTTATAAGGCATCAAAATATAATATCGGGTTGATTATGGATATGTTTAATCATTCCAGCCAGAAAGTAACCTTACGGTACATTGGCATTTCGCAGGATCAAAAGGATGAGTTATATTCGATGGTGCAGTTTTCACTGTAGCATCTGTATCTCCTGCCAGGAATATTGTGTGTTCAACTTAGCACATATAAAAGTTCTGATTTTAAATGGTCCAATGTCGTGGGATACACTTCCACCGGAACTTGAGTATATTCAAAAAAGTTCAAGATATCTTCCTCTGATATTTCAGTTAAACCGGTATCAATTAACACAATCCTGTCGTAATATCCGAAGTTTTGGCGGGCATCGACCTTATCCCAACCCAGGCCTTTAACAAAAATATCTCGCCACCTTTTTAGCCAACCGTTGGTTAAGTAAAAGGTTTTAGCTTCCTGGTCAAGCTCTTTCATTTTGTCACCGAGCAGAAGCTCTATGCAATTTGATGCTTTAACAATTTTGCCGTTATATTTTTCGGCCAAACTCTGGATGTCTGGATGACATTTGTTTCCTACAAGTATTATAGGTTGTGATTGATGTGCTATTTTATCAAGTTTTTCCTTTAAAGCCTGTTCCAATTGATCCAAGTTGACATGTAAAGCAGCGTCTATAAAAAAGATATTGTTCTCCAGTTTTAGGTTTTCCATGACGTTGTTGATCTCTTCCTTAAGCATAGAACACCCTATAAATACTTTTTCCATGGTTATCACCTCCGTTATGACAAAAAAGCCAAGTCTAAATAAGGCTTGGCTAATACACTGCAGCATATATTCATATATTAAAGTTTAGCCCTGCTTACTATTGTTTCTGCTACTTGTTCCGCGCTTTGGAAGGGAAAATCCTCAGGAGTTAGAAGTTTCCCTGCTTCACCTGCTGTAACTTCAATTCCTTCAGCCCGGCAGGTGGTTTTGGCTCCGTCGGGGAATGCTGACAGCAATTCCTCTGGAGAGCCTATTGGAAATTTAGCCCCCTGCAGAGCACTGATAATCTGGTTTTTGATGGTTTCGCGTACAGACATATTTATCTCCTCCTCAAAAGTTTTTTACAGAAACGATTGTTTCTGTTGAGTATATGTTACTGTCTGATGAAAAAAATTTCTGTAAAACAGTTTACAAAAAAATTCCTGTAAAAAATAAGCTGTCTGGAGACAGTTGAGACAATTTGGCGTTTAATTTTCCAATGCCTTGCAAGCCAATAACAGTATAACTTGTTCTACCGAATTTTTATCAAATCCAAGTTCAATTAACCTGGTGGTAATCCATGAAGTGTTTTCGGGTGTAAAAGTAAGTTCGGATACATTGTTGTTGCAAAACCAATAAATGATTTCTTTGAGTATTTTACCTTTTTCAGAATTGCTTTTTATTTCATAAATAGCCCACCTGGAAATTTCAGTATTCCAAATCAGGCTACATAAAGTATTTTTCAAAAATCCCTCATCATTTTTTGGCTTATGCATAACGATTTACTTCCTCAATGAGTTTTTGGTCCAGCAGGTAGTACAGGCGCTGATTAACTTCAATTATTCCTTCGCGTTTTAACTCATTTACAATGTTAGTGACCATAACCCTGGAGGCATTCACAAGATTAGCCAGGTCTTGATGATTCAATACTATATCTATTCTTATGCCTTTTGGGGTCATAACGCCATAATTCTTTGCCAAACGGACCATAGTGTTTAGTACCCGACCTTTAACATCTCTAAATGCCATAGCGGCAACTTGCTCTGTGTAATTATTGAGTTTATCACCCAAAAATTTTATTATTTTTAATGCAATCATTGGATTTTTTAAGAGATTTGGCAAATCATTGCGTGAACAAGTGCAGACGAAGGTATCTTTTAGAGCCCTGGCGTTCATGGTATGGCGAATATCTTCAAAAATTGTGTTTTCGCCAAAAATGTCGTCTTCCTGAAGTATGTCTAAAGCTATTTCTTTACCGTCTTCGGACATCTTATATAAAAGCACCCGGCCGCTTTTAATAAGATAAATCGTATCGGCAGGGTCTCCTTCCGAAAAAATTATTTCACCTTTGTTGAATGATTTTGGCCTGGCAAGTCTCATGACCTGTATTTTGTCTTCTTCGTCCAGAGCTTGAAATAAATCTAAGTCTTTCATACATTTGATGTTGTTTTTCATAGGACACCTCATTCTATTTAAAATATTTAATAACAGTCTAGGATGTAAATTACGCATTTTTCAGTAAAATATTTTACATATTTAAATTAAATTTCCCTTTTAACCCTGTCAAACAGTGGTATACTTGGTGAAGAGGAGGCTTGGAAATGGATATCAAAGATATGCAAAAAGAAGTTCATGAATGGATCAGCCAGTTTGAAGAAGGCTATTGGCATCCTTTGTCCATGCTGGCTCGCATGACTGAGGAAGTAGGCGAACTGGCCAGAGAAATAAATCATCGGTATGGACAGAAACAAAAGAAGGATTCTGAGCCGGAAGGCAGTATCGCCCTGGAACTGGCAGATATATTGTTTATTATTATTTGTTTGGCCAATTCCCTAAATCTGGATCTGGAAAGTGCCTTTAAAGCTATGATGCAGAAATACCGGGTTCGGGATATCAACCGTTGGACCAGGAAAAACGGTGGCTAAGATTTTGTTTTTCTGTGTATGAAACAATAATAACGGTACAGGTAATTAATGAAAGATAGCAGCGCCATGATGCCGGCCATGTACAGGAATAAATTTTGGGCTGGCAGGCCAAAAGATACAAAAAAGAGGGCGGCATAAATTGATACCGTTGCAATTTTACCGCCGGCATTGGCGCTTACATCATACTCTCTTTTGTAGACCACAAAACCGCTGCCCAGTACCAGGATGAGCTCCTTTAATATTATTAGTAAAAACAGCCAGAGAGGGACCAAACCGACCAGGTACAGCGAAGTCAGCGCGGCCGCTATCATTAATTTATCGGCCAGGGGGTCGAGAATCTTGCCGATCGATGTAATCAGGTTCAGTTTTCTGGCCAGATACCCGTCAATGATATCGGAGGCGCCGGCCAAGGCCATGACAAGCATGGCCCATTGTATGCTGTAGGGCCGCCCTGACCAAAAGACCAGCAGAAACAGCGGTATTAATAATATCCGTCCAATGGTAATCAAATTTGGTAAATTCATTGGCCAAAACACTTCCTAACCAAGGTAAAAAAGCTCCGAACGAGGAGCTCCATTTTATTATACAGGAAACCGTATTATTTTCCAATATCGCCGCAATATCTATTTAAATTTTACCGCTGCCATTCAAGTGTCTCATCATCAATGGTGGAAAATTCGTGTTCCAGCGATATCAATCCGGCTTTATCCAGTTCCTGAATCACCTCAAAAAGACTGTCTTTTTTTTCGGCTGGCAGATTGCGGACGAAGTTGTTAATTTCCTTTGGTTCCACTTTGTTGGTAAACTTTACCCCACCATACTTAACAAATTTTTCCTTTGTCATTGACAAATCCCTCCTTCAACCCTATAATGGTTTAAGAATAATGAATTTATTCTTTTTTCTTTTCTTTTTGGCAATTTCAAGAGGAGCAACGTGGTTTGGTTACAAAGTTATTATATGTTCAAATTGCCCAGTATTGCCTGGAAAGTGAGTGAGGTTTCTTGTTGGCGAAGCAGTGTCCGTATTGTTTGGAGTATTCTTATTCATCCTGTGCCGGAAGTGTCTGGATTTGTCCCAAGTGTGGCAGGGATATCAGCGATGTAGGCTTTGTTCATCCGGTCAGTAAAAAGAAACTAATTGTTAAAAACTAAGTTAGGACGGAATAATTGAAAGTTAGTGATTTGGTTTTTGGTTTATTGGGGCATTCATGGTGGAATGCTCTTTTATTTTGCTTAGTTTAGCAGGAATTTTGGTTTAAATCCTGGAATAACCATTTTTTAAGGATTTGCTTTTATTATCACTGCCGAAGAAGACTTGTCGATTGGAAACGGTTAGGTATAATAGAGAGTATAATTAAAGAGAGGAAGTGATATGATGGACGTTTATGATATAGTAATTATCGGCGGTGGGCCGGCCGGTCTCACAGCCGGTATGTATGCAGCCAGGGCGGCTTTAAAATGTATACTTATTGAAAGGGGTATGCCCGGAGGACAGGCTGCTACCACGGACCAAATAGAAAACTATCCCGGTTTTCCCGAAGGGATTGGCGGTCCCGACCTGATGATGAACATGCACCAGCAGGCCTTGAAATTTGGCCTGGAAACCAAATTTGGGGAAGTTAATGAACTGAAAAAAGATGGACAGTGGTTTTTCGTCAATGTTTCCGGGCAAGATATTAAAGCCAGGTCTGTTATTATAGCCACCGGAACAGAATCATTGAACTTGGGCGTAGAAGGGGAACAGCGGTTCAGGGGCAGAGGTGTATCCTACTGTGCAACCTGCGACGGCGCGTTCTTTAAAGGTCTGAAAGTAGCAGTTATTGGCGGAGGGGATGCTGCTTTGGAAGAAGGCATGTTCCTGACCCGCTTTGCTTCAAAGGTGTATTTGGTGCACAGGCGCAATGAGTTTCGCGCCACCAAGGTTGTGCAGGAGCGTTTAAGAGAATTCCCCCAAATCGAGTTAGTGCTTAATTCAGTGGTTACTTCCATCCTGGGGGATAGCAAGGTAGAAGCCATAAAAGTAAAGAACCTGGCCACCGGGGAAGAAAAAGCTATAGCTGTGGACGGGGTTTTTGTTTATATCGGGCAAAAGCCAAATTCTGAACTGGTCAAGGATATGGTACAGTTGGATGAGAGAGGGTACATTATTACTGACCAAAATATGCAGACAAGCTTGCCTGGTTTATTTGCAGCGGGAGATGTCAGGGTGACTCCTTTGCGACAGGTGGTTACGGCTGTTAGCGATGGAGCTGTAGCGGCTGTATCGGCGGAAAAATATATTGAGCAGTGGAAAACAACGAATTAAAACAGGGGGTGCTAATATGCCGAGATACGAGTTTAATTGCCAAAGCTGCGGAAACAAGTTTATCGTTGCCATTTCCATAGCAGAAAGGGATAAAGTGAAATGCCCGGAATGCGGGAGTAAAAATATAAAACAACTTTTCTCACCGGTATCTGTCGGGAAAGATTCAGGCGGCGATAACTGCAATACTTGCGGCAGCAGAACTTTCGGTTGAGGTGTATAATGCTCGGCAGGAGGCCGAGGCTAAAAAACCTGCAGGTAAATAGAAAAGCGGAGGATGAAAGTGGATAACAGGGTTGTGATCAGGATTTTCGGCTCAAGAGTAGTTGATGAGTGTAAAAATTATAGGTGAGGTCCTAAACGGTCTCAGGAAGAGGCTGCACGTATCCTCAGGGAATTAATCCAGCAAAAGTATGAAGATTATGCTGATAAAGTGGATCTGGAATATATCGATATAGACGATGAAAGAGTAGATGATTTTCCGAATATAACCAAGTATATAGATGATCCGCAGATTCCTCTGCCCATAGTTAGTTTGAACGAGAGGTTTGTTTGGGCGGGACCAATTATTCTTTTTAAATTATTGGCAGAACTTGATAAAGAGTTATTAAAACCTTCTTTTTAAAAGAAGGTTTTTTTATGCAGGAGTGGTATAGTAAGGTTAGAAGCAAACATGGAGGTGGAAAATATGTTTGAAGAATTAAGTATTAGGACAGGGGCCAGGGACCAGATGCTCGATATCACCACTGACGTCCGTGCTATTGTACAAAGCAGTGGTATTACATCAGGAGTGTGCTATATATATGTGCCGCATACGACAGCCGGCATAACCATTAATGAAAATGCTGATGCAAGCGTAACCAGGGATATATTATATGAATTGGATAAGATGGTGCCCTGGAACGATGGTTACCGGCATATGGAGGGCAATTCAGCTGCCCATATCAAAGCCAGCATGATGGGTTTTTCCCAAATGGTCATTATCCGTAACGGGGACCTGCAACTGGGCGCCTGGCAGGGCATATACTTTTGTGAATTTGACGGCCCCAGAAACAGAAAAGTATTTGTGAAAATAATCCCTTCTTAGCATGACAAAAAAAGAACTGTACTAGCAAAGGCACAGTTCTGAAATAGGGAGAGGAGATTAGGCATTGGGATCAAGTTATCTGATTATAGTGTAATGTATTTTTCCACCGGATACCATAAAATACTCCTGAGCAGAAAAAAATAGCCCTTAAACGGCAGTATGGAGAAGTAACCGGGAGGAAAACATTAGTTTCTTCTGGTAATTGTCTGCGGAATGTTATAAAATTGATGGGAAGAACGAGTCCGCTGATTGGGTGGTTTAATGTCAAAAAATACTTTTGTGGCCGTAGACATAGAGACGACGGGTTTAAACCCGGCAGATTCGGAAATTATTGAAGTGGCGGCTGTGCGTTTTGCTGAGGGGCGGGTACTGGAAACCTTTCAGTCGCTGGTTAAGCCGGAAAAAAAAATACCATTGAAAATCCAGCAGCTTACAGGGATTAACGAATCTATGGTTGCTGATGCCCCGGCCTGTGCTGAGGTAACCGGGATGCTGGCTGAATTTGTTCATGACAGCATCATTATAGGACATAACATCGGGTTTGATCTGAATTTTCTGCAGCATTACCACCCCGTTTTTATTAGAGCCAAATATTATGACACTTTGCCATTAGCTCGTTTAGTTTGGCCCAAAGCGCACGGTTACCGACTGGCAAACCTGGTTGAAGCATTGAAAATTCAGTTGAACGGAAGCCCTCATCGGGCCTTTCATGATGCCTTGGCCGCGAAAGAGGTTTTTTGCCTTGCCCTCGAAGTTTTACGTGGGCTGGGAACGGAAAACCTGTTAAGGATGTTAGAGATTATTGGCGCTAAAAGCGATTGGCCATACTACGAAATCATCTCTGCTTTGGCATTGCAAGGAGCCGGCCAGGCTAAAAAGGGGTATTCTTATCCGTTTCTGGCCGGTTTGCTTGAAGGGAAAAAGGAATTCGCTTCACTTTTTCCCAATGCGGACTCTGCAGAAAATTCCCCAGTCGATGCCCAGGAAGAGTTAGGGTTAAGTGAAGAAGACCTGTCGGCCTTTTTTGGACCGGAAGGACGCCTGGGGAAGGTGATGCCGAACTATCAGTACCGGCCGCAGCAGGTGCAAATGCTGAAAGAGATTTTACATTGTTTTAAATCGGGACTTTACGCGGTTATTGAAGCCGGTACGGGCACAGGAAAATCGTTGGCTTACCTCCTGCCGGCCCTCTACTGGAACAAATCAACGGGTGCCAAGGTGGTTGTATCTACCCATACCATCAATTTACAGGAGCAGTTATGGAACCAGGACATACCAAACCTGGAGCGGGTTATAGGGGCTAAAATAAATGCTGCCCTTGTCAAAGGCCGGACAAATTACCTTTGCCTGCGCAAATGGGATCAGCGAATAAAAGACAGGGATTGGTCCGGTGACCGGGAAATAAACTTCTATTTGAGGATTCTGATATGGCTGAATGAAACTGCTACAGGCGACAAAACCGAGATCAATTTGCAGGGGGAAGAACAGGAATATTGGCGGGATGTATGCGGTGACCCCGATGCCTGCCTGGGAACAGAGTGCCGGTGGTTTAACCGGGGCTGCTTTGTTATGCAAGCGAAACGCCGGGCTGAAGCCGCTGATTTGCTGATTGTCAACCATTCACTTGTTTTCGCTGATATGAAAAGCGAAAACAACGTTTTACCCGATTATAAATATATTATTATTGACGAAGCCCACCATATTGAGGATAGCGCTACTGACTACCTGGGATATGAGGTTTCCTTCGCCGAATTACAGAGGTTGTTGAGGATTTTGAAAAAGGACCGGCGGGGGGGCCGCTTCGGACTTATAGCCCGTATGAAAGATTGTTTAAGTCAAATCCTACAGGGGCACAATGATTTATTGCGAAAAGCCACGGAGTTATTAGAGGGTATTATTACCACCGGCAAAGAAGTGGAGTTGACCGGGGAAGATTTCGCTGAACGGGCCAGGATTTTCGCCTCCCGCTATGGCGCAGAGGAAGATGAAACGGAACAAACCGTAAGAGTGGTGCGGATTAAGGATTATCACCTGCAGGATGAATTGTGGCAGTCCGTACTTATTACCGGGGAAAATCTAAGCCTCAGGTTAGACCGGTTAAGCGGCCATTTGGACAAAGTGTTATCCGTCTTCTTTTCGGAAGAAATGCAGGAAGAATCCAGGGAAACGGCTGCCCTGGCAAGAGAAGCCAAATGTCTGGCTGAGACATTAAAAAATAAGGTTAAGGAAATCAAGTTCATTCTTAACGGTTCGGAACCTAATTACGTATACTGGCTCGAGACTAATGAAACTAAGAGCGATGCTGTTATTTTGAAAGCTGCGCCCATTAACATTGGTAATCTTTTATGGGAAAAGTTTTTCCGGGAAAAGAATAGCGTGGTATTAACCTCCGCCACTTTAAGCGTGGATGGGAGTTTTTCCCATTTTCTTGGAAAAATCGGTCTCAACCTGGCTTCGGAAGAGTCCTTAAGATTATTGCATGTGGCTGCTCCTTTCAATTATGAAAAACAGGCGCTGCTGTGCGTGATCAATGATCTGCCAAGTCCCGGGGAAGTGGAGGATATGGAGTTTGCCGGGGCCATAGCTCCGGTTTTGGCGCAGATTGCCAGAATACTTAACGGTCGTACCTTATGCTTGTTTACTTCGCACCGTCTACTGCGGAAGACTTATGACCTTTTGGTTCCTTTACTGGAAAAGGAAGGGATTACTGTACTGGGGCATAACATTGATGGAGGAAGAAGGGGGCTTGTTGAAGAATTTAAAAAGAATGGGAAGAGCCTTCTTTTGGGCGCCAGTAGTTTTTGGGAAGGAGTTGATATACCCGGAGACTTGCTAAGCTGCGTTGTAATCGTGAAAATGCCTTTTTCACCGCCCAACATACCTACTCTGCAGGCTCGGGTTGAAAAGCTTGCGTCAGATAATGTGGACGGGTTTTACAGTTATTCGGTTCCCCAGGCTGTCATTAAGTTCAAACAGGGCTTTGGTCGGCTGATTCGGAAAGAGAATGATACCGGTGTTGTTATTGTCCTGGACAAGAGAATTGTACAAAAGAAATATGGAAAAGTCTTTTTGCGTTCTTTGCCTGTGAAAAGGCATTTTAAAGGCGACCGTTATGCGGTAATGCAAAAAATTCGGGACTGGATGGCGGGAGAAAGGCCTGATATTGACGCAATTAATTATGTTCACGACTTTAATGAAATTAATCAGTTTCTCAAACAAAGGTTGAAAAAGAAAGAGACGATGTAGAATTACGGCAATGTAAATTTTGTACAGATTTATACCCTTTTAAATGCTTAGAAATGATGATAGAATAGATTTAATCAACTTTACAGGAGGTTGCCAAAATATATGAACCAACCTTATATTATAGCCAAAGAAGGGTTCCCCTGTCTGGCCATCCTGGCTGTTGTAACGGTAGCTACATATCTTTTCCGCCCTTGGCTTGCCATTATACCTGGAATTTTATTTTTGTTTGTTGCATTTTTCTTCAGGAATCCCAAAAGAATTATACCTACTGATAAGGAAGTGCTTGTCTCACCGGCTGATGGAACCGTTATGTCTATAGAAGAAATAGAAGAAAAAGAATTTTTGCGTGACAAGGCTATCAAGGTAAGTATATTTTTGTCAATATTCAATGTTCACCTCAACAGGTGTCCGATGGAAGGTGAAATTAAATATATAAATTACCGGCCGGGGAAATTTATACCCGCTTTTAAAAGCCATGCTTCCGATATAAATGAAAAAAATTTTGTGGGGATTGAAAACGACCGTCTGAAAATAATGGTTACGCAGATTACAGGATTTATTGCCAGAAGAATAGTTTGCTGGGTTAAACCGGGCGATAAAGTGGCTCAAGGGGATCTATTCGGACTAATTAAATTTGGTTCCTGCACAGAATTGATTGTACCTGAAAATGTGGAAATAAAAGTTAAACCGGGGCAAAAGGTTGTCGGCGGCATAACTGTTATTGGGAGGTTAAAAAATGAATACTAAGTACATCCCCTGCTTATTTACGTTAACCAATCTTTTGTTTGGTGTTTTGTCCCTTGTTTATACCATGGCCGGGGATTTTCAACTGGCTGCTATCATGGTTTTGTTTTCCATGGTTCTTGACGCTATGGACGGGCGTTTGGCCAGGAGATTGGATGCGGCTTCTCCTTTTGGGAAAGAATTGGATTCTCTGGCTGATTTGGTTTCTTTTGGTGTTGCGCCGGCAATCATGGTTTATGCCGCTAAATTACAGGGACTGGGTCCGCATGGCTTTGTGGGTTTAGCGCTGGCTTTGGCTTTTTCGCTGTGCGGGGCAATTCGCCTGGCCCGTTTTAATGTATTGAACATCTCTACCTATTTTGTAGGAGTGCCTATTACGGCGGCAGGCAGTTTAATGGCTTTATTGATTCTGTTAAGCAATAAACTGCCTCTGTTGGTTTATCCTGTAGCGATGGTAATTTTGTCGTTTCTCATGGTGAGCAACATCAAAGTACCGAAATATTAACATCAAAGCACCAAAATATTGACAATACCGGAAGCCAGGTGGGTTCGTTGGGAAAGACTTTGAAATACTTAAAGACATACCGAGGCTTGCTGGAAGAACTTCTTCGGGTCCAGAAAGAACTTGAAGCGGCCGAAGCGGAATGTAACGAAATACTGGCCCGTTTGTTTGAACTTGATACAGTGAGACTTAGAGAGAGGTTAAAAATCAATCCTTGTGAGATTTGTTACTACGGTTATTTGACAGTAGCCCCCAGTCATTGCGAACTCTGGGATAGATGCCGCAGCACCGTTAAACTGGAAAGAATGTGGGACGATGGGGACTGGGTGAACGGAGAGTTTTCGCTGCAATTTAAACTGCAAAATTAAATCCATATAGTTTGGACAGTCACCCCGAAAACGTATCTGTAATATTATATATCCAGACGTACTGAAAAGGGGTGAGAGAGTTGCGAGTTTACTTTATAAGATTGCCGCAATTTCTGAGAAAGGTTCTGATGAAGGTTTTCAATTAAGAGCTGACTTTATTTCACAGAGGGAATTCCCTCTAATTTTTTTGCTTCAAATTGCAAATTAGACCATGTAAATTCTTGTTTAAAACCGGATTTTTTTGCTTTATTTACAATTTTATTTAATATTCGCAAAATTATCGAAAATAAAAAAGGAATTATTCGGCCCATATAGAATAGAAATATAAGGACAGTATGTCCCAATTGGTAACCATGTACATCATTTCACATGGAAAAAACTTATAAATATTAAAATTTAACCTTTTAAGGGGGGATCGCCGGAAGACGGATGTATTTGCTTAACAAATTTCTATAAAGAGGGGTTAGGGGAGATGAGTGAAACTGTAAATTTATCTCAGGTGCAAAGAGACCACAGTGACTTCGTTGAACGGGTTTACAGGATGAGTGGTCAGGATGTACGCAAATGCTACCAGTGCGGCAAATGTTCGGCCGGCTGTGCGGTACACCGGTGCAAGGGATTTGACGTCTCACCGAACCGCGTCATGAGGATGGTGCAGTTGGGGATGGAAGACGAGGTCTTAAGGACCAAAACCATCTGGACTTGCGTACTCTGTTCCACATGTACAGCCCGGTGCCCGCGTGATATTGATATTGCACGGGTGATGGATGCTTTGCGAATTATGTCCAAGAAGAAAAATATTACCGAATACGCTAAGACGGCAAATATTTTCCATCAAATGTTTATGGACAATATTGCCAAATGGGGGCGTATGTATGAGTTCAGCTTTATAGTCGGGTATACTTTGAAAACCGGCTATGGATTAAGCCTGGTGGACCTCGGGCCGCAAACTCTCCTGAAAGGGAATCTTGCGTTTTTCCCGCCCAAAACGAAGAACCGCGGCGTAATCAAAGAAATAATGGAGAACATCGAGAGAATGGAGGGTGAAAAATAGTGAAATACGCCTATTATCCCGGCTGTTCTCTCCACTCAACGGCTAAAGGTTTTGACATGTCAGTAAAGGCTGTCTGTAAGGCTCTCGATATTGAACTTTGGGAAATTCCGGACTGGGCTTGCTGTGGTGCGAGTTCGGCCCACAGTTTTGGACATCTTCTTGGCCTGGCTGTTCCGGCGAAAACCCTGGTTCCGGCGGAAAAAGAAGGGCTTGATGTTGTGGCGCCTTGTGCGGCATGCTGGCAGCGCTTAATCTGGGTTAACCATGAAATAAATACCAGCCCCGAAATGAGAGAGAAAATAAACAAAGCCATTGGGGCGGAGCTAAAAGGTACCAGCAAAGTACTGACTGTTTTCGAGGCCTTTGCCAATCAAGGCATGGAGAAAATTGCTGAGAAAGTCAAGAAGCCTTTAAAGGGTTTGAAAGTTGCATCCTATTACGGTTGTTACTATGTTAAGCCACCTAAAGTAGCTCATGTGGACGATGCTGAGAATCCACATATTATGGATGACATCGTGGCGGCTTTGGGCGCGGAACCGGTAGATTGGCCGTTTAAAACAGAATGCTGTGGAGCGTCTTTGTCATTTGTTGATTTGGAGACCACTAATAAAATGAGTGGTAAAGTGGTGGAAATGGCAGTTAAATCGGGGGCGGATATTATTGTGACCGCCTGTCCTGTTTGCCAATTAAACCTTGATATGCAGCAAACCCATATCAATAAGGTGCTGGGCACCAATTTCAACATGCCTGTTGCGTATATTTCCCAGTTGATGGGCTACGCCATGGGATTCTCCGACCAGGACCTTGGTATGAATAAGAATTATACTGCTTACCAAGCAGCTCTTGCTAAGATCGGTTAAAAAATCTTTTAAGATTTTGCAAAAATACAAAAAGAAAACGGGGAGCGATGCTTATGAGAAGGATTGGCGTTTTTCTTTGCTGGTGCGGCTCCAACATCGGCGGTGTGGTTGATATACCCAAAGTTGCCGAAGTAGCCCGCACCTTCCCGGGCGTCGTCTTTGTGCAAGAAAACAAGTACACCTGCTCTGAACCCGGCCAAAAGGCCATAGTTGAGGCTATCAAAGAACACAATCTCGAGCGGGTTGTAGTTGCTTCTTGTTCACCAAGGATGCACCTGGGGACATTCCAAAAAGCTATTCAGCGTGCCGGCCTGAACCCTTACTTGGTTGAAATGGCTAACTTAAGGGAGCACTGCTCCTGGGTTCATGCTTCTGAGCCCGAAAGAGCCACTGAAAAAGCAATTGAACTGGTACGGAAGGCCGTTGCCAAGGCTGCCAAACTGGAACCCCTCTTCGAAGAATATGTGCCAATAACGAAGAGAGCCCTGGTTATTGGCGGAGGTATTGCCGGTATCCAGGCGGCTCTTGATATAGCAGATACAGGCTATGAGGTAGTTTTGGTTGAAAAACTGCCGACAATCGGTGGGAAGATGGCTCAGTTAGACAAAACCTTCCCCACCCTGGATTGCGGCGCCTGAATACTCACGCCTAAGATGGGTGCTGCGGCGCAGCATCCCAACATTACTCTTATGACTTACTCTGAAGTTGAGAAAGTAGAGGGCTACGTTGGTAACTTTGACGTGACCATCAGGAAAAAGGCCAAATTCGTCGATTATACCAAGTGTACCGGCTGTGGCTTATGTGAAACCAAGTGTCCCAAAAAGGTGCCCAGTGAGTTCAACTTGGGACTTGGAACAAGAACTGCTATTTACAAACCTTTTGAGCAGGCTGTTCCCAATAAACCTGTTATTGACAAGGAAAGCTGCCGTAAGCTTACTGAGGGCAAGTGTGGCGTTTGTGCAAAAGTGTGCCCTGCCGGCGCAATCAACTACGAAGACCAGGATGAAGTGGTAACAGAAAAATTTGGTGCTATTGTAGTAGCCACCGGTTTTGATATGATCGATTGGGCGCAGTATTACGGGGAATATGGTGGAGGGACAATTCCCGATGTAATCACCGGATTGCATTTTGAACGCCTCGTGAATGCTTCCGGCCCGACCGGCGGCAAGATTAAGCGGCCCTCTGACCATGAAATTCCGAAGACTGTTGTGTTTATCAAGTGTGTAGGTTCCAGGGATGAACTGAAAGGTAAGTCCTATTGTTCAAGGGCATGCTGTATGTATACTGCCAAGCATGCTACCCAGGTTCTTGAAAAAATCAAGGATTCCGATGTCTACGTCTTTTACATGGATGTACGTACACCTGGAAAGATGTATGATGAATTTTATATGAGAACAAGACAACATGGTGCCAAGTATATCCGTGGCCAGGTATCGAAGATTTACCAGGATGGCAAAAAGGTTATTGTCTGCGGGGAAGATACTTTGGTTGGCAAGTCCGTTCAGGTGGAAGCTGACCTGGTTGTGCTGGAGACAGCCATGGTACCCCAGGCCAATGCTACTCAGTTGGCCCAGATTGTCGGCTTTTCCTACGACAAGGACGGCTGGTACACCGAGGCTCACCCGAAGCTTGCACCGGTGGAAACTACCACAGCCGGCGTATTCCTGACCGGATGCTGCCAGGGCCCGAAAGATATTCCTGATACCGTTGGCCAGGCCAGCGCTGCGGCAGCAAAGGTTGCAGCCCTGTTCTCCAAGGATAAGTTGGCTACCAACCCACAGATTGCTTTTGTTAATGAAGATACCTGTGTGGGCTGTTTATTGTGTAAACCGCTTTGCCCATATAAGGCTATTGATGCTAAAACCATTAAAGTTTGGAACCATGGCAAGGAAGAAGAACGTGTTGTCGCATCGGTGAACTCAGTTCTTTGCCAGGGCTGTGGTACCTGTACCGCTGAGTGCCGTTCCGGTTCCATTAACCTTAAAGGCTTCACTAATTTACAAATGATGGCGGAGGTGGATGCTGCATGTCTGTAAAAGAACGGGATCTTTCCAACTGGCAGCCAAAAATCATAGGCTTTGCCTGCAACTGGTGTAGTTACGCAGGCGCTGACGTGTGCGGCGTCAGCCGTTTTCAGCATCCATCCACAATGAGGGTAATCAGAGTCCCTTGTTCGGGCAGGGTTAATCCTCACTTTATCGTCAGGGCTTTCCAGAAAGGCATTGACGGTGTGCTGGTGGGTGGCTGACACCCTGGTGACTGCCACTATGTTAGTGGCAACTACTTCACCAGGAGAAGGTTCCTGGTTATGAAACGTCTCCTGGAATACGTGGGCTATGAACCCGGCCGTTTCAAAGCCCGCTGGATTTCAGGATCGGAAGGACAGAAATGGGCCGATAATACCAAGGAAATGACCGAGACTATCAAGGCCCTGGGTCCTAATCTGAGATTCAAGAAATTTAAAGAGTCTAAATAGAAAACGAGGGATGCCTGATGAAGAAGATTACGGAAAATCTTAGAAAAACGGCCGCTAAGTTACTACAGGATAAAGAGGTGGAAGTAGTAATAGGTTACGGCCTCGGTTCTGAGGCAGTCAGAACCCAGCCGGTCTTCATAACTTCCCCCGATGATGTGGACAAATTAGTTTTTAATCCATTTTCTGTAAATGGATTAACCAAGTACCTGATTGATATGAAACAGCGCCCCGGCAAAATTGCCGTTGTTGTTAAGGGATGTGATTCCAGGGGTATTTACAGGCTTACTCAAGATAATATCATTCCGAGAGATAAAATTGTTGTGCTGGGAGCGCCCTGCAGCGGTCAGCTCTCTTATGCCAAACTGGCCGAAAAATTCGATGTATCCGGTCAGTTGATAGATTTTGAAGACAAGGGCGACGAAATTGCCATCAAAACAACGAAAGGTGACTTTACCGCGAAAAAGGCAGACTTCATTTTAGATAAATGTAAGTTCTGCGAATCCCATAACCCTGTTGTTGCTGACCACATGCTTGGCGATAAGGTTAATGTTGCCGATGTGCAGGACAACTATGAGGAAATCAAGAAAATAGAAGCTATGAGCCCGGAAGAGAAGGCAAAATTCTGGCTGAGGCAATTTGACCGTTGCATCAGGTGCTATGCCTGCCGGAACATTTGCCCGGGCTGCAGTTGCCGCGAATGTATCTTTGATGCCATCAAACCAGACTGGATTGGTAAGGAAGTTAATGTGGAAGAAAATGAAGCCTTCCATTTGACCAGGGCATTCCATTTAGCAGGTCGGTGTGTGGACTGCGGCGAATGCGACCGGGTATGTCCTATGGACATTCCCATCAGCCTGCTGAACAAAAAACTGCTGAAAGACTGCAAAGAATTGTTCAATATGCCAACTCCCGGTTCTACTGAGGAAGGTGGCTCCTATCTGGGACAGTACCGCCTCGAAGATCCGGAAGAATTTATGTAGAGTGGAGAGGTGAGAACCATGGCGAATAAGATTGTTCAGAAAGACCAGATCAAAAACCTGTTAAACAAAGTAGCCCAAAGTAGCCAGCTCATCGCTCCTATCAAAAGTGACAGTATAACCACCTTCAGACCGGTGAGCTCGGCAGAGGCAGTGGTATTGGATTACCAGAACGGCGTTATTCCGCCGAAAGATTTCTTCTTCCCCCAAAGCGAAAAGATGTTCACTTATAATATCAATGACCCAACATGGGACATCAGGGAGGTAGAAGGGGTTCCCGAAAGGGTGCTGTTTGGGGCCAGGCCCTGTGATGTAAAAAGCATCCTGTTGTTAGACAAAGTTTTTGATGCTGAGTTTCGTGACAATTACTACCTGGATAAAAGGAACAAAACAACCATTGTGGCATTGAGCTGCAATGACTGCCGCCATACCTGCTTCTGCGGCGCCTTTGGTATATCCCCCGATACAGCGGAGGGAGCTGACCTGCTCTTTACCGACCTGGGCGATAAATACCTGGTGGAAGTTTTAACGGAGAAAGGCGAGAAACTGGTTAACTCTGCCAAGGAATTTTTTGCTGATGACGATGGCAGTGGAGCAGGAGCTAAAGCCAAGGCTACAGAAATGGCCAAGGCCAAGCAGATGCAGATCAGCCTGGAAGGTGTTAAGGAGAAACTAGACAACATGTGGGAGCATCCCATTTGGGATAACGAGTCTCTGCGCTGCATAGGATGTGGTACTTGCACCTATGTTTGCCCGACCTGCCACTGCTTCGACATTGTTGATTACAATGACCAGAGCGCCGAGGGTTACCGGTACCGTTGTTGGGACTCCTGCCAGTTCTCTAACTTTACCCGGGCTGCCGGTGGACACCAGCCCCGCCCGAGCAAGAAGGAAAGAATCAGGCAGCGATTCCTGCATAAATTGCGTTACTTTGTTGACAGATACGGTGATTTTGGCTGCGTCGGATGCGGCAGATGCCTCGAAAAGTGCCCTGTCAACCTCGACATTGCGCAAATCATTACCAAAGTAAAGGAGGTTGGCTAAGATGTCCTGCAATTGCAATACCAGAGAAGTAGCCAGTCCTTTATTGCCTTATATTGCTACTGTTAACAAAATAATTGAGGAAACTCCTACCATCAAAACATTTCAGGTTACTTTTGATGAACCGGGGATTTTGGAAAACTTTGGAAATAAACCCGGCCAGTGCGCTATGCTATCCATCCTTGGTGTGGGCGAAGGTATGATTTCCATTACCTCTTCGCCAACCAGGAAAGGCATGTTGGAATTTACTATTGCGAAGGTTGGGCGCTTGACCTCCGTTATCCACGAATTGGAAGTGGGTGACAAAATGGCCATTCGTGGTCCGTACGGGAACCACTTCCCCTTCGAAGAGATGAAAGGTAAGAACTGCCTCTTCGTCGCCGGTGGTGTTGGTTTGGCACCCCTCCGTTCCCTCATAGATTACGTACTGGATAACCGTGATGATTACGGACGGGTGGACATAGTCTATGGCGCCAGGTGTTATGATATGTTGTGCTTTAAGTATGACCTTTTTGACCGGTGGCCTAAGATTAAAGACACCCACGTGCATGTAACTTTAGACAGGGAAGACCCCAAGTGGGACGGGCGGGTTGGATTTATCACCCTGGACTGGCTGCAGGAAATCTGTCCTTCTGTTGAGAATACCGTTCCCGTGACCTGTGGACCGCCGATAATGATTAAGCTGCAGCTTGAGAACTTCAAAAAGATGGGCTTTAAACCTGAGGAAATCATCACTACCCTGGAAATGAACATGAGATGCGGCGTAGGTAAATGCGGACGTTGCAACATTGGCGAGAAGTATATCTGCGTTGACGGACCGGTATTTAACGCGGCCCAGATTCAGAAGTTGCCACCTGAATATTAAAAAGAAAAACACGGGGCTGTTCTAACAGTAAATTTTAGAACAGCCCTATTTCTTAGTATTTAGAAACTTATGCTTTGAGGTAAAATGATTGTTTCACATTTCTACTCATATACGTCACCAAACGGAATATTGTTTAGTAAACATTTGAGCAGGGGTGACTATATGGGTGGTTTAGCCAAAACCAAGAAACGTCCGGAAAGAAAATATACTGCCAGATCATTTCGTCTTTATTTGGGATTTGCCTTTATTATCGGTGGTGTGGCCACTTTATTAATTAATTTTTTCTTGCAAAGATGGTAAGTGACCAGCGGCCTATTTAAAGGGAGTTTAATAAAATTGCCAAGCATAGGAAGGAGAATGTAGAAAAAAGGAGAAAATGTTGTAGACGAGTTTTTTTGGTGGGGGGCCTTTAACCATGCCATCAAAACGGGATGGTTTTAACATTAAGGATTTTTATTATTATACCATTGAATGTTCGAGTACTGGAATTGTAGCTATCAATAATGATGAAGACCTGGTCATATTTAATGAGGCCGCGGAGAATATATTTGGTGTTTCTGCGCGGGAGGTACTTTACCGGCCTTTTTCCGTTCTGCAGAATATGACTGGTAATACGGACAGTTTACTTCTCAGCACTCTGCACAGCGGGTCCGTTTATGAACATGTGGAGGCTGTGATTGAGTCCGCTTCCGGTCCTATTAACGTTATGGCTTACACTGATCTGGTGAAAAACTCCGAAGGTCAGGTCATTGGAGCTTGTTTGAGTTTACGGGACATTACACCGCAAAAGCAGTTGGAGGAACAGATGTATCAGACGGAAAAGTTTTCTGCTATCGGAGAGTTGGCTGCCGGTATAGCCCACGAAGTAAGAAACCCACTCACTTCTGTGCAGGGTTTTTTACAATTATTTGCCCAAAATACTGGCCCGGAAGATCCTAAAAAGGCATACCTGGAAATAATGCAAAAAGAGATCGACAGGGCTAACGCCATAGTCAAACAGTTTTTGCTACTGGCTAAACCTGTACTGCCAATAAAAAAGGGCACAGCTATGGACAAACTGATAGAAGAGGTAGTTTGCTTGTTACAGGTTGAAGCGGGCCATTACGGGGTTGAGATACAAACGAATTATGCCAAGGGGCTACCTTTGGTCGCAATAGACCGGGAACAAATTAAGCAGGTTTTATTAAATATATGCAAAAACGGAATTTATGCCATGCCCAACGGGGGACTGCTCTCTATAGAGACAGAATATGAGGCTGTCCAGAACAAAGTACATGTTATTATTTCTGATACAGGGCAGGGAATTGACCCCTTCACACTGGAGAAAATCTTTGACCCCTTTTTTACAACCAGGGCTGACGGTACCGGATTGGGGTTGACCGTATCTTACAAGATAGTACAAAACCACGAAGGGAAGATTGAAGTACGGAGTGAGGTAGGTAAAGGTACAACCTTCAGGGTTATTCTGCCCCTTACATAGCTGTGAAATGAGTAGCAGTGGTATACATATAAAGACAAAAACCTTAGTTTTGAAAAACTAAGGTTTTTAAGCGCTAGTGAAAAACGGGAGCAAGCATTTGGTGTTAATAAGAGCCATCAGCTTTTATCCCCTACTCCCCAAATGCCGCCCAAACTTCCTGCCAAAAGGGCTGTAATAAGTTTTTTGCCTACGGCCAGGCCCATAATTTCTGCTCCCAGAAACAGCCCAATTATCAGGGAAAGAACAAAAAACAGGACACCTACGCCTAAACCGTGGAACAAACCTTTAGTCCCGGCCTTTTTGGCTGCAAAGAAGCTGCCGGAAAAAACACTCAGGAAGAATATTAACAGGCCCGATGCAGGAATCCATTTGTCCGTTGCCGGGGAAAAATATAATATTGTACCGCTGACAACTATCAACAAAACAGCTACTATAAAAGCTAGAGCAGTACCTAAAAGAGTTGAGTTAAAATTGAAGGGCCTTGATACAGGTGGGGATGAAAATTTTGTCAACAAAGTGTCACCTCCTTGTGCTTTTTAAAAATTACTATTTAAAAATGACGGCAAATATGTCATAAAGAAGTGGAATAATTGTTAATTCTTTTAACTACAGAAAAGTGGTGATAACACTTGCCGAAAAATATCGTTGAGGTAGAAAATTTATCGAAAAGTTTTGGTCACGTGGAAGCGGTAAAAAACGTCTCCTTTCATGTGCCTGAGGGGATAACTTTCGGTTTTCTTGGTCCCAACGGCGCCGGGAAATCTACTACTATCAAGATCTTATGCACCCTATTGAAACCTACCCGGGGCAGGGTAATACTTAATGGCTGCGATGTTGTGGCAAATCCAAAGGCTGTCCGCAGGTCAATCGGTATTGTCTTTCAGGACCCCAGTCTCGATGAAAACCTTACGGCCACGGAAAACCTTTTTTTTCATGCCGTACTATTCGGCGTTCCCAGAAGTGTTATCCGGGAGCGGATTAAACAAGTTTTGGACCTGGTGGAGCTCTATGACAGAAAAGATAGCATAGTGAAGACCTTTTCCGGGGGCATGAAGCGGCGATTGGAGATTGCCAGGGGTCTCTTGCACTATCCCAAGGTGCTGTTTTTGGATGAACCTACTATCGGCCTGGACCCGCAGACCAGGGCTCATATTTGGGATTATATCGGCCTGCTGCAAAAAAGAGAAAACATCACCATTTTTTTAACTACCCATTATATGGAAGAAGCCGAAAACTGCAGTCAAATTGCGGTGATTGATAACGGTGAAATTGTGGCCGAAGGCACTCCGGAAAAGCTGAAACGTGAATTTGGGTCAGAGTTTCTTGAAATAAAGGCAATAGATAACGAGGCCGCCTTTATATTATTGAAAGAGCAATTCGGAGACAAGGTAATTTTGGACCGGGATAGAATTATTTTAGGTATCAGTGAAGGGGAAAAGGCGTTATATAAAATTGGCGCGGTTTTACAGGGAAACATTATTTCTGTCCTGGTACATAAACCTACCCTGAACGATGTTTTCCTGAATCTCACGGGGCGAAATATCAGAGATGAAAATCTGACCTCCGGCAGGGAAATAATGATTCAGAAAAGAAGGGCCAGGAGGAGATAAATATGAGTGATGCCCTGAGGGCCATTTATGTTATCTGGCAGAGAGAGATAATAAAGTTTTGGCGTGAAAAGGCCCGCATTGTTACTTCGCTGGTCCAGCCCGCTGTATGGCTGTTTATTATGGGCAAGGGGATAGGGTCTACTTTTCGGGGGCCTATGAATGTGGACTATGTACAGTTCATGTTTCCCGGAGTCATAGCCATGACGGTATTATTCTCTGCCTCTTTTTCAGCAATATCAATCGTCTGGGACCGGGAGTTTGGGTTTTTGAAGGAAGTGCTGGTGGCTCCTGTGCCAAGGACTGCTGTGGTAATTGGAAAAGCCCTGGCCGGCAGTACTACAGCTACCTTGCAGGGGGTAATGGTACTTCTCTTTGCTCCCCTGATAGGGGTAAACTTACAGGCGCCAGTGATTATAAAAACAATTTTACTGCTGCTTTTCATTTCTTTCACCGTCACATCCGGTGGCATTGTAATTGCGGCTAAAATGCAATCCTTTCATAGTTTTCAATTGGTCATGAACTTTTTGATTATGCCAATGTTTTTCTTGAGCGGGGCCATGTTTCCAATCCACAACCTGCCATTGTGGATGAAATTGATGGCCCGCATTGACCCCATGGCTTACGGTGTGGATGCTCTTAAAGGGGTGCTGATAGGGGCCAATGAGATGGGTATAGGCCAGGATATAGTTGTTTTGGCCGTTTTCTGCATGTTAGCAATATTCATAGCTGTATTTTTGTTTAATAAAGAAGGATAGGGTAAGATTGCCCGCGGGCAAAGAAAGGGGAAATGGGTCATGCCTAGGAAACCGCTTGTTATTATTTTAATTATTGTCCTTTTTATCAGTTTAGGCGCCCTTTATAAAGTGAGCGGTGCGGGAAAGACAGGGGACAAGGAGATTTTTGCTTCCGGCACAGTAGAAGCTTCCGAAATAGACCTGGCGGCCGAGGTGCCTGGCAAACTGAAGGAAATAAAAGTGGAAGAAGGCCAAAAAGTAAAAGTAGGCGATATTTTGGCCAAATTAGATACTTCTGTTTATGATTTGCAGGTTAAGCAAAACGAAGCCCTTGTTGCGGCCGCTAAAGCTAAGGCGCGGGAGACAAAAAGCGGCAGCAGGGATGAACTTATTAAACAGGCGGAGGCCAATGTGCAGCAGGTGGCGGCCCTTGTGAACGGAGCTAAAACTATGGTTCGGAATGCCGAGGCAAATTACCAGAGAATCAAGGCCCTGTATAAAGCCGGGGCGGCCACTGAGCAGCAGCTTGATAACGCTGAAGCGCAACTGCAGAATGTAAAAGCCCAGCTTGAGGCTTATGTTTCGCAAATGAATGCCGCCAGGCAGCAGTTATCCTTGCTGCGCAACGGCGCTACGGCGGAAACAATTAACATGGCCGATGCAGGGGTGGCTCAGGCCCAGGCTGCGTTGGAAATGGCCAAGGTGCAGCAGTTGAAGACAATTATTACGTCTCCGGTGGACGGGGTGGTAAGCAGCGTGAATTTCAAAGAAGGGGAATTTGCCGCTGTTGGGGCTAGCGTGGTTACATTGCTTCAACCGGAGAATTTATGGGTGCAGGTTTATATTCCTGAAAAGGATATACCAAAAATTAAATTAGGCCAGAAAGCGCTGATTTCCATAGATGCCTATCCTGATCAGAGTTTTGCTGGGGAAGTCTCCTATATCTCACCGGAGGCCGAGTTCACGCCCAAAAATCTGCAGACTAAGGAGGAACGGGTCAAGACAGTCTTTGCCGTAAAAATTCAAATTAAAGAAGGAATTGAGAAGTTTAAACCGGGCCTACCCGCAGATATAACAATAAAATTGTAGGCGTCAGCCATAACCGTAACGAAAAAGGCCCATGTTTGGATTGGGGTTGGTAAGATGGAGAAGGCAATTGAAGTCATTAACCTGACCAAAAAATTCGGCTCTTTAACGGCAGTAAATAATATTTCTTTTCAGGTCCAGCGGGGACAGATTTTTGGTTTTCTGGGCGCCAACGGCTCCGGTAAATCAACCACTATCCGCATGTTGTGCGGCATTCTTACCCCTTCGTCAGGGGAGGGCCGGGTATTGGGGTTTGATATTGTGCGGGAAGCGGAACAGATTAAACAGAATATCGGCTATATGTCCCAAAAGTTCAGTCTTTACGAAGACCTGACCGTAGAAGAAAACATCGCATTTTATGCCGGGATATACGGACTTTCCGGGGCAACGGCAGAAAAAAGGAAAAAGGAAATTATCGAATTAGCCAACTTGCACGGTCGGGAAAAACATTTAGCCGGTAATTTGTCAGGGGGATGGAAGCAGAGACTGGCCCTTGGATGCGCCCTGCTGCATAGCCCGTCTCTTTTGTTTCTTGATGAGCCTACAGCCGGTGTGGACCCCGTTTCCCGGCGGATTTTCTGGGAAATTATCAAGGACCTGGCCGGTAAAGGAATGACCATTCTTGTAACTACCCATTATATGGATGAAGCGGAGTTATGCGATACTGTTGGATTAATCCATTTTGGCAATCTGGTAGCATTTGGCACGCCTGAAGAACTAAAACAGAAATTTGGACAAGAAAGCCTGGAAGGTGTGTTTATCTCGTTTGTGGGTAAAGAAGAATTGGAAGCCGTACAGAAAAGGTTCCGGCGGGAAGGATGATAATTTTATGAACTGGCAAAGGCTGCGTTCTATCATAGTGAAAGAAATAATCCAGATAAAAAGGGACAGGGCCAGTTTAGCCATTATTTTTGTTATGCCGGTAATGATGCTTTTGTTGTTTGGCTATGCTGTTACGACAGACGTAGAGAATATATCTATAGTAGTATTTGACCAGGCCAAAACAGCGGAAAGCCGGCAGTTAGTGGATGCCTTTACCAATTCGGGATATTTTATTATCCAGGAGTTTGTTGAATATTACAGGGATGTGGAGAGCAAGATCGACAGCGGTACGGCCAAGGCGGGCCTGATTATTCCGCCCGATTATACCAAACGGTTGAAGCGGAAGGACAGCGCTCAGGTGCAGTTGCTGGTGGACGGGTCCGACCCCTTGGTGGCCAGGACGGCCCTGTCTGCGGCTCAGGTAATAGCCCAGCATAAATCCTTTGTTTTGAAGCTGCAGGATATCAAAAAAACGGGGCTGCCCGTTGATGCCCGGCAGTCCATCGATTTGCGCTACAGAATATGGTATAACCCGGACATGGAAAGTGTAAAATTTAATATCCCGGGGTTGATCGGCTTGATTATGCAGAATATTACCGTTATGCTCACCGGATTTGCCCTGGTGAGGGAAAGGGAGCGGGGAACACTGGAGCAGTTGATTATTACCCCGGTAAAGCCCGTTGAACTTGTTGCCGGAAAGTTGGTTCCCTACGTGGTGATAGCCTTTATGGATGTCCTGCTGGCCCTCATGGTGGGAACCTTCTGGTTTGATGTTCCTGTAAGGGGAAATCTTTTCCTTCTTTTGTTTTTGTCGTTTGTATTTTTACTGGCGGCTTTAGGTTTCGGTATGTTCATCTCCACGGTAGCAAAAACCCAGTTGCAGGCCATGCAGATGAGTATTTTGCTGATGTTACCCAGTGTACTGCTGTCGGGGTTTATGTTTCCCAGGGATTCTATGCCGCCTTTTGTGCAGTTCCTGGGTGCCTTACTGCCGCTTACGTATTTCCTGGAAATTTTGCGAGGCATAATTTTAAAAGGTGTCGGTCTGGAGTACATTTGGAAAAACGCTTCTATCCTTGCGGCTTTCAGTGTTTCCATCATTACCATGGCCGCCCTCCGCCTGAGTAAACGTCTGGATTGAGTAGCCGTAAGTTGTTTTGTAACAGCAATAGCCGCTGTATGGTGAATCAACGGTTGTTTACCTCCACAGCGGCATTTCGTAGTATTAGAGCAACGGTTGTTTCACCGGTACAGCGGTAATTTGTCGCCTTAATTTTCATGGCTAAAGTATTTTGCGCAAATGCCGATATATAGCATTGAGGTGTTGCGAATGCTTTGGGTGCAAATTGTATCCGTCATTGCTCTTCTTATAGCCGCCGGGCTGATCATCATGGGCAGCGGCCTGTTTGTGGCCCTTTACAAGACCCTGCATAAAATGCTTAAAAAAACGTCTTCCTGACGTTTATTTTTTCTTTCATAACTTCGGTCTTTGCCTAATATGCTTTAGGGAGGTGATTTTGGCCTATGAGAGAATCAAAGGAAAACTCCTTAAAGCAACAAGTGGAATTTTATAAAACGGCGGTGGCCAATGCCCCCAATGATACGGCGGCTTTGCTCCGGTTAGGGTATGCCCTGGCAAAATCCGGCATGTACAGGGAGGCGGAAGAAACCTACCAAAAAGCCCTGGCCGTGGAACCGGACCTCTACCTGGCGGAGTACGGGCTGGGTTACATATATTTAAAAGAGAAAAGATATGACGATGCCGTTCTTCGATTCCAAAGAGCAATCAATATTAATCCTGATTACGTACAGGCCTATTACCGGCTCGGTTATCTGTATTGGGAAATAAAGGACCTGGATAAATCCCAGGAACTTTTGAAAAAAGTTATTGCTTTGGAAAGTAACCACGCCAAGGCACATTTTTACCTGGGCAAGGTACATAATACCTTAGGTCAGTGGGATAAGGCGAAAGAATACCTGGAAAAGGCGGTAGCTTATAATCCTGATTTTGATTTTGCCTGGTACCAACTGGGCCTGGCGTTTCAGGGTATGAACAAGACGGCAGAAGCCCTGGCTGTTTTCCAAAAAGCCCTCGAAATAAACCCCAAGCTGGAATACATCTATGACCAGATTGGTCGCATTCACTGGCGTACCAATAACATCACTGAAGCAATTAAAAATCACCGGAAGGCTGTACAGTGCTCGTCCAAAGCTGCCTACTTGTGGAAAAACCTGGGTATTTCCTATATAAAAAATAAACAATACTGGGAAGCTGTAGCCGCTTTGCACAAATCCATCCAACTGAACAAGCGGAACCCGGCAGCTTATTATTACCTGGGGTATGCTTATTTTTGCCTGCAGGAAAAAGAACTGGCTGCCAAAAACTTTGTGGCCGTGCTAAAGCGGTTACCCGGCCATAAAAAGGCACGGCAATATCTGGAACGAACGGGTTATGTGAAGGAAATAACCGAAAAGGGTGTTGGTCCGGGGCTGGAAGAAGGCCAGTCACTGGAAGAAAAAATTCTCTTGTTGAAAAAACGCTGGTCACAAAACACGCCCTAATTTGTATTATGTGAAAAATAAAAATATTTTGTTGAATTCAGACAGGAAATGTAAAAGAAAACAGAAAATAGATAATTAACCTAAAATAATCGCCTATTGAATTGAAAACGGAAGGGAGGGGTTTTCTTGAAACAAATTCTTGTCGATGTAAAACGATGCCTTGGCTGTAAATCTTGTGAAATTGCCTGCGCTGTTGGACATTCGGTAACCAAAATCCTGTTTACCGCCATCGTGGAAACGCATAAGCCGCGGAAACGGGTTTTTGTTGAACAGGGGAACGGCCTGAATTTTCCTGTGCAGTGCCGGCATTGCGAGGAACCTGCCTGTGTGCAGGCGTGCATGGCCGGAGCTTTGAAGAAAGATGCGGAAACAGGTGTGGTTATACATGATGCCGATAGGTGTGTGGGCTGCTGGATGTGTGTGATGACCTGTCCTTTTGGCGCCCTGGGCCAGGACAAGCAAGGCAAGGTGGCGGTCAAGTGCGACCGGTGTTCGGAAACAGGGGATCCGCAATGTGTAAAGGCTTGTCCTACTAAGGCCATTATGTATTTACCTGTTGATGACTTCAGTAAAAACAGGCGGGTAAGTTATTTGACCAACATTTTCTATCAGGAGGAGGGGAAATAAATGAGTGTTAAAGATGTTTCTATCGATCCGGCAGTTCCGGGATTACTTGAAAAAGCGGAGAATGACGGATTAGAGACTGTTTGGCATAGATTTGCAAGTCAACAGCCCCAATGTGGCTTTGGTTTGCTGGGTATTTGCTGTAGAAATTGCGTGCAGGGACCATGCCGTATTGATCCCTTTGGCGAAGGACCGCAAAAGGGCATATGCGGCGCCAATGCCGACCTGATGGTGGCCCGCAACCTGTTGCGTTCCGCGACAGGTGGGGCAGCGGCCCATATTGACCACGCTTATGAGGCAGTAGAAGCTTTATACCAAGCTGCCGTGGGGAAGGCGCCCTATGAAATAAAAGATGAGGCAAAATTAAAGGCTGTTGCCGGTAAATTAGGTATTTCTGTGGATGGAAAAGACAAAAATACCCTGGCCAGAGAAGTCGCGGAGGCAGCCTTTGCTGATTTTGCCAACCATGGCGCTGCGCCCATGAAATGGCTAACTGCCACTGCTCCCGCCGAGCGAGTGGAAACATGGGGTAAGCTGGGTTTATTACCCAAAAATCCTGACCGGGAGATCCGCACGGCCATGCACCAAACCAGCATGGGTGTGGATTCTGACCCTGTCAACCTGATCCTGGCTACGGTTAAAATGGGTTTGGTTGACGGCTACGGCGGACTGCACCTGGCTACTGATATTCAGGACATCCTCTTTGGGACACCCAGCCCTGTGGTATCGGACGCAAATTTAGGTGTGCTTGATGCAGATTATGTTAACATTATTATTCACGGTCATGTTCCCCTCTTGTCGGAAAAAGTGGTGGAGTGGGCCCGGAAGCTGGAAAACGAGGCCATAGCTGCCGGAGCAAGGGGGATTAAGCTGGCGGGAATCTGCTGTACGGGCAATGAGGTTTTGATGCGGCAGGGGGTACCCCTGGCCACCAACTTTCTGGCCCAGGAACTGGCTGTAACAACGGGAGCGGTTGATGCCATGGTGGTGGATGTACAGTGCATCATGCCGTCCCTGGCTGACATAACGGCTTGCTATCATACCAAACTGATTACGACCATGCCCATAGCCAAAGTACCCGGTGCCGAGCACGTGCCCTTTGATATAGAAAAAGTTGATGAAACAGCCCGGCAAATAGTGCGCATAGCTATTGAAGCTTTTAAAAACAGAGACCCGGAGAAGGTCAGGATTCCAGGTCATAGGTCCAAAGTAGTGGCCGGGTTTAGCGTAGAGGCTGTGGTAGGCGCCCTGGCCAAACTGAACGCTGACAATCCTTTAAAGCCGCTGGTTGATAATATTGCTAACGGTAATATTCTGGGAGCTTGCGGCGTAGTGGGATGCAACAACGCCAAGGTGGTGCAGGATTCCTTCCATGTAGCCCTGGTGAAGGAGTTATTGAAAAACAACGTGCTGGTTGTTGCCACCGGTTGTGCCGCCCATGCCCTTGGGAAGGCAGGTTTCCTGACGCCGGAGGCCACTTTGCAGTACGCCGGTGACAGCCTTAAGGCTGTACTGACTGCGGTGGGCGAGGCAGCCGGGTTAAAGGCGCCGTTGCCGCCGGTGTTGCATATGGGCAGTTGTGTGGATAATTCCCGTATCGGCGACTTGCTCAAAGCATTAGCTGCTTACCTGAATGTAGCCGTCAAAGACCTGCCGGTAGCAGCATCGGCCCCCGAATACCAGCATGAAAAGGCTATTGCTATCGGCACCTGGGCAGTGGCACTGGGAGTATTTACCCACCTGGGTGTTGTTCCGCCTGTACTGGGCAGCCAGGTGGTGGCCGGCGCGCTCACGGGAGAAACGGCCGAAAACCTGCTGGGTGGAAAATTCTATGTGGAGACTGACCCCATAGCTGCGGCCCAGGGAATCATCGCGCACATTAAAGATAAACGCGCCAAGCTCGGGATATAAGATGGGGGGATTCCCATGCGACACGTTATCATTGGCTTTAGTGCCGCCGGATTGGCTGCCGTACGGGCTATCCGTGCAGCAGACGACAGGGCGGAAATCACCGTCATAACAGAGGAACCCCATAGCGTTTATTCCCGGTGCCTGTTGACTTATTATCTGTCCGGCCGGGTGAGGGAAGACCAGATGTTTTTATTGACCGAGGCTGAGGTTAAGGCTTTAAACATTACTTTGAAAACCGGTGTCAGGGCGGTACAGGTGCGGCCTTCTGTAAAGGAGGTGCTCCTGTCCAACGGGGAGACGGTTAAGTTCGATAAACTGTTGCTTGCCACAGGAGCATCAGCCATAGTCCCCAGGGCGACCTTTGAGGGAGCAGGACAGATTTATACCCTGCGGACCCTGGACGATGCCAAAACCTTAGAACAGAACCTGCCAATAATAAAAAAGGCGGTAGTTTTAGGTGATGGGTTGGTGGCGGTAACTACTGCTCAGGCATTGGGCCAACGAGGCATCGATGTATCTTTGGTGGGCCTGGCTCCGCATTTACTGGCGGGTTTTTTGGATCAGAAGGCCGGTAAGTTAATTGAAGAATGCCTTGCCCGGAAGGTCGGTATTAAATTTTACTCTGGAAAAACCATCAATAAAGTGGCCAAGGATGCGGCCGACAACATAAATGAAGTGGAGTTATCCGACGGTAGCCGCCTGCAGGCAGATGCTGTCATCCTGGCTGTCGGAGTTCGACCGAATATTGAACCGGTAATGAACACTCCTATTAAATGTGACCGGGGAATACCGGTTAACGATTACATGGAGACCAATATACCCGACATATATGCCGCCGGAGATGTGGCCCAAAAGCGGAAGATACTCGCCGGTGCAGCCGAATTGGTTCCTTTATGGCCTGCTGCTGTTGAGGAAGGAAAAACCGCCGGTATGAATATGGCCGGGAGGCGGAAAAAATATACCGGCGCCTTGACTATGAATTCCGTAAATGTGGGCGGCCTGTCCATTATTGCTGCGGGCTTAAGCAATGGGGCCGGTCAGGAGTTGAAAATATACGAGTACTTAAATGCAGCAAAACCGGAATACCGGAGAATTGTTTTCCGTGACGACAAGCTGGTTGGTTTCATACTGCTGGGAAGCACAGAAAAAGCGGGAATTTTGTCTGCCCTGGTTAAAGAACAGGTTGACGTATCGACATATAAAGATGAAATTTGTATGGGCCGAATTAATTATCCAAAATTGTCAGCGTCCAAATTTGCAGGTGCCTTATAGCCAGGAACGGTTTTGCCCCCGAAAAGCTACACTTTTCGGGGGTTTTTGCTATCGTTTCAGGCAAGAATTTGACGTACGAAAGTTGGAAAAATCAGCAGGGAATCTTGCTAAAACAATAGAAATTCTCCCCAACAATTATGGAAGGGAGAGATAAATCTGTGCTGGAAAGTAAGGTTTCCAAGGAAGAGTTCAAGCCTGATCCGGTGGGCGTGCTGCAAAAGTCAGCCCTGCTGGCCAGGAGTATTTTCAGTAAACCGGCTTATCTTACTATGGCAGGGTTTGTATATGAAGCCCTGGGCGAAATAGACAAGGCGCACGAAAATTACCTGTCAGCTTTGAGTATGGCTCCTTCATGGTCAATTGTCCACTACCGGCTGGGACATGTCCACCTGAAAAAAGGCCAACTGCGGGAAGCAGCCAGATATTTTCAAAGGGCGGCCGAAATCAGAAATGATAAACCCAAATATTTCATGTGGCTGGGAGAGGTATACTCCAACCTGGGTTCATCGGATAAAACCATAAGTTCCTATAACCGGGCCTTGGTGCTGCAACCGAAATCTGTCAAGACCTTGTTGGCCAAAGGCAACTGCTATTACCTTGAACGGCGGGTGAAGGAGGCGCTGAGTTGTTACAATACAGCTCTTATTTATGACCCGAAAAACAAGGAAGCCCTGCATGCCAAAGGATTGTGCCTGATTGAACTGGGAGAGTACGGGGAAGCCCTGGAATGTTTCCTGCGGCTGGAACAGCTCAAGGATAACGGACCTGTTCTGAAGGCTAATATAGGATTTTGTTTAAGCAAGGTGGGTTACCACAAAAAAGCGGTGGAATATTATGAAGAAGCCGAAAAGGCGGAGTATTGCACTGTGGACCTGCTGAATAACAAAGGTTATTCCCTGGTGGAACTGGGTTGGTATGAAATGGCTCTGGTTTGTTATGACCGGGCGTTGGAAATGGCGCCAAAGGATGTGGACCTGCTGAGCAACAAGGGAACGTGCCTTGGCAAAGCCGGGCGGCATGAAGAAGCGCTGGCATGCTTTGATGAAGCCTTGGAGATTGCACCTAAAGACGTTACCCTTATTAATAATAAGGCCTTGTGCCTTGATGCCATGGGCAGGCATGAGGAAGCCCTCGGATTTTATGAGCAGGCACTGGAAATTGACCCACGCAACGATATACTGTTATTAAATAAGGGAGAATGCCTGGCGAAAATGAATAAATATGATGAAGCGCTGGCCTGTTTTGACCGGGTTATAGAATTTAACCCCAGGCATACGGGGGCGTGGACCAGTAAAGGGGCGCTCATGGAAGAGCTGGGCCGGGTAAAGGAAGCCGTTGACTGTTATAATAGCGCTTTCGGCCTCACGGGGAAGGCGTCGTAAAAGGCGGAAAAAGGCTCGGGGATTTAAAAGCCCTCGGGCCTATAAATTTGTGTTTTATTGCGGCCAAGTTTTTTTGCCTGGTACAAGGCCTGGTCAACCACTTGGAGAAGGTCTTTAACAGTACGGGTCCCGGTTGAAAGAGCTGCCACACCTGCGCTAACAGTAATTTTGGCAGTGGCTTTTTTTTCTTCCACCTTTATATCGGTTTTTTCGATGGCTTTCCTGATTCGTTCCGCACAGAGATAAGCTTCATCGACGGCAGTATCCGGTAACAGTACAAAAAATTCTTCGCCGCCGTACCTGGCCACTATATCGCGGTCACGGATGTTTTCCTGGAAGATTTTGGCCGCTTTTTTCAGCGCGGCATCTCCTGCCGGGTGGCCATAGGTATCATTAAACTGCTTAAAATAATCAATGTCCAGCAGGATTAAGGAAAGAGGTTTGTTGTACTTTTGCGCCCACTGGATTTCTTCGCGCAAACGGCCAACAAAATAGCGGTAATTATATAATTCAGTCAAAGGGTCTTTGGTGGCCATTTCTTCCACTTGTGCATTATAGGCAGATAACTGGCGGTATGCCGCCTGCAGTTCTTTGATGAGTTCCTCTTTTTCCTGCTGTTGTTCGTATTCCCGCTGCAAAATGAAAGAGGCCAGGATACCGAAAGCTATAAAGTAAATTAACTGGGTAGCCAGTTGTACTTTGTCAATGCCGGTACGGTAAAAAGCTGCGCCTGTCAAGGAAACGGCCAGGTAAATAATGCTGATAACGAAAACAAGACCGAAATATTTCTTTACTCCGTAACGGATTCCCAATACCAGGATCAGAAAATAGTATAACTGGTGGAGGTCAGTCTGGTGTTGGCCCCGTAAAAAAAGCATGGTCGATACAAAAAGGGTATCTAAAACGGACAGAAGGTGCGACCAGTTTCGGCTAATGGGCTGCGACAGCATGTAAAAATGAACATAAAAATTAACCAGAGCAGTGCCAATTACCACGCCCCATAAAACCAAGCCTGTATTTAAACCTGAAAGGTAAAAAAGAAGCGGACTTCCCAATACGACAAGCCATCGCATTCTGGTAATGAAAAGTTCGGACCTGTTCTCCGGCAACGGTTTCATATGTAGTCAGGGCCTCCAAAAGTAATGGTTGCAAAAAGAGGAGTTTGCCAGTAAGACACAGAAATAGAATATTAAAACTAGTATCCCCGGGGAGGGTCATTTTTGATTACTGGAAAAAGATTTTTAAAAGTATTTTTGATATTTTTATTTCTCTTTTTTTCATTTGGCTGCTCCGGTAACGGTGACGGAGAGAAGTTGGATTATCAAAAAGCATTAAAAGATGATGCTGTTCAAGGACTCAGTGGCGCTATCGCCGAAGATTATACTCAATTGACAATTATCAGGGGTTCACTTTATAAATACAGTATTAATCCGTCTAAACCGCAGTATTTGGGCATCACCATTGGCGCACTGCAGGCGATGGTTTTTCCTACTGAATACGAATATGACCGGCTGACGAAGCTGGAAAGCATATCACCGGCGATGAAAAAAGACATTATTGCTCAGCCTATGTTGAACATAGTGATGAAAAAAAGGGATGTATTTTCTCACCTATACAGTGATTTGCTGGAACCATTAAACAAGCAGATTGATGAAGGAAAACCGGTAACTCCCCAGCAGATCAAGACTCTAAATGAAACAGTACGAGTCCTGGACCGGATGGTCACAGAATACGCCACTTTAATCAAGCCGGGCCTTGATTTTAACGGCAGAGAAGCAGAAGACGCTTTCCTGAGGCTGCAGGGATACCATAAAGAACTGCAGAAAATCAAGCTCCCACCCTATAACCCCGAAACCCCTTAAAAAAATAGCCGATGAACCGGCTATTTTTTTATTACACTCAGTATCTGTTCCTTCAGGCCTTCTTCGGTATCAGAACCTTCAATTTGTATATTTGCTTCTATAATGGCGTCAAGGACGGCACGTAAAACGGCTTCTTTTCCCAACAGTACCTGGGTTTTATTATAGCAAAAATTGGACATTTCCTTTAACCACTCTACCTGGTCCGTATAAATACTGGCAAACATCTTTACCTTATTCCGGTGCCTGGGCTTAGGGGTGGCAGAAGTCAGGGGTTGGGATGGCTCTTCTGTTTTTTCTGCCTGGTTATCACCGAATTGGCTATCTTTAGATTGTTTCTTTAACGGTACGCTGTCCACTTTTTTTCTTTCCTCACGGGCCAGGTCCCACTGGTCTCTCAGCATTCTTTCCAGCTCAGGTTCGTGTTTAATATCCTTGTTCATTACTGCTCGGCTAAACCATTGAATAGCCTCGTCAAGATAGCCCAGGCGGCGGTTAAGTTCACCGATAATGTACATTAATCTGACATCGCTTAGTCTGGAAGCAAGATTCACTTCTTTTTCAAAAGATTCTTTGTAATGATTTAAAGCTTCTTTTAGCATTTCTTTTTCTTGTTCTTCTTTGCCCAATTCCCTGCAGATCCAGGCTGCCCTTAAATAGAGGCTGGCTTTAAAACCCGGACCCGCCTGCCTTATCTGAGCGGTGCGGATAGCCAGCTCGAATGACCTTAATGCAACTGCCGGAGTCCGTTCGCCGCTAAAATCAGGTTCATTGGTGCGCAGGAGCGCCAACCCCTTTTTTAGCCTTTCCAGTTCGGCCGGGCGAAGTTCGTCGGAAAAGTTTTTATCCGGTGCCGCGTACTGGCAATGGGGACAAACCCAAACGGTATAGTGGACCGGGTTGACATCCCTGTAAATGGTATTGAAGTCCGATTCTCTTTTCATGACATAGCAGGCAGAACTCCTTACCCTGGTAACAGTAAACTTTTTTTCGCATACCGGGCAGGTTTTTACTTGCTCGAAAAATGCGCTGACCACTTTAATTCCTCCTTTTACCAGTACTTACCTAAAATATTCGATTCTTTATGACATTTTCCTTCTTTCAATAATTTTTCGGTGCGAAACAGGAGGAAATATTATTCTTTCGTAGAAAAAGTAAAAATATTTCGCAAATTTGTTGCCTGTGCGTTATACCGGACCCACCAGGACAGTTAAAATAAGGAGAGGATAATATGTTTGACCAACAAAAGCTGGAGCAGGCCGTAAAAATGATTTTAGAAGCCATTGGAGAGGATCCTACCCGCGAGGGTCTGGTGGATACCCCCAAAAGGGTGGCCCGGATGTACCAGGAAATATTTTCAGGGCTGGAAGAAGATCCGAAAGATCACCTGAAGGTGTTATTTACCGAGGATCATGAAGAAATGGTATTGGTAAAAGACATCCCCTTCTATTCCATGTGCGAGCACCATCTACTGCCCTTTTTCGGGCGGGCTCATGTAGCTTACATTCCCCGTAGAGGGAAAATTACCGGCCTGTCCAAATTAGCCAGGGCTGTCGAAACTATTGCCAAACGGCCTCAACTTCAGGAAAGGCTGACCTGCGGGATAGCCGAAGCCATTATGGAAAGCCTTAATCCATTAGGTGTCCTTGTAGTTGTGGAAGCTGAGCATATGTGTATGACCATGCGGGGGGTCAAAAAACCTGGTTCCATGACAGTGACCTCCGCTGTGCGCGGTCTGTTTAAGACGCAGGAAGCTACAAGGGCGGAGGCATTTGCATTAATCAGGAGCCAAAAGTAGCATAATGAAATATATCAGGAATAAAATAAACGGAGGGTGACATGGATACGAACAACGAAAACCTTGAAAAGGCCAATCCAAATACTGAGAAAAAAGATAAGGATAAATTGGAATTAATTGCGGCTAAAAGTTTTGATGAATATGACCAGATGTACAAGGTAATTGATTTTTTAAACAAAACCTTGAAACATAAAAAGGTAATGTTTGGTCTGACCAAGAATACAGAAAAGAAAACTATGACAATATCTATATATGAAGTTTAAAAGAAAATGCTTGGGGTTTCCCCAAGCATTTAGCGTAGAGGTGGTCAAATGAAGATTTTATTGAGTAATGATGACGGCATTAATGCGGCAGGGATTCAGGCCTTGAGAGAAGCCATGGAAACTGTTGGGGAAGTGGTTATTGTTGCCCCCGACCGGCCCAAAAGTGCATCAGGGCATGGCATTACCGTGCATAAACCGTTAAGAGTTGACGAAATAAGGTATTCCAACAGTTCCACCAAAGGATATGCAGTTAACGGGACCCCCTCTGACTGTGTAAAGCTGGCCCTGGAAGGATTGCTTACGAAAAGGCCGGATATCGTGGTTTCCGGTATCAATTTTGGACCAAATCTGGGAACCGATGTTCTTTATTCGGGTACTGTTTCGGCTGCTTTGGAAGGAGTAATCCACGGTATACCTTCCATTGCTGTTTCTTTGGCCAGCTACGAGAAGGAAGATTATACACTGGCGGCCAGAGCAGCTATACAAGTTGTGAAAGCGGTTGTCGAGAAGGGTCTGCCTGATGAAACCCTGCTAAATATTAATGTTCCCGCTGTGCCAGAAAAGGAAATTAAAGGCATTACCGTCACCAAGTTGGGAAAAAGGATATACAAAAATACTTTTGAAAAGAGAAAAGACCCCAGGGGACGGGATTATTACTGGATGGCCGGTGAGGCAGTGGACCTGGCCGGAGATCCGGATACGGATATTAACGCTGTTAAACGTAACGAAATTTCCGTTACACCGATTGTATTTGACATTACCAATTATCAGCTCATAAAGAAGTTGCAGGAATGGAATCTTTCACTGGAAGGGTAGATATTTGCGCAGGAAAGAGAACCTCCTGATGTCCTGTCTGGTTATTAAACCCGTTAGCAGCAAGATGAAAAAGTAAATCAGAAAACCTAGGATAGCGACGATAACCAGGGAGACGGGTTGCCAAAGGTCCCAGGTTAAGCATAGTTGTCTTAATATGGCCGACACTAAACAAAGGCACAATATCGCTAAACCGCTTTTGGACAGGGTAACGCCTCTGGGTAACTGAAACCTGGACAGGCGTGCCAGGGACATGATGTTTAAGGATGCAGCAGAGACGAAAAACAAGACAAAAGAATAAGCGGTACCTCTGATTGATAAGTTAGGATTGGCCGTCAAAAGCCAGATGCCTGCCAGTTTGAGGACGGAACTGATGATCATGTTTTTTACGGGGACCAGGGGTTTACCCAATCCCTGCAGGATACCTGTTGTTGTCTGTATAATATACAGAAAAGGTGCTCCTAAGCACAGAATCCGAACCAGTCCGGCGACTTCCGGGGCATTAAAAATGTATTGAGTTAATTCTTGGGCAAACAGGTAAAAATACAGACAGAAAGGCAGGGCGGCCAAAAATGTTACCCTGATGGCATCATCTGACCGGCTGCGCAGTAAAGTGAGGTTATTCTTGGCCTCGGCATCGGCAATTGCCGGAACCAGAGATGTAGCCAGGGAGATTGTTAAAAGCGTGGGAATAGAGATCAATGTTAAAGCCACACCGGTAAACTGACCAAAGGTCTTGGTGGCCTCAACGCTTGTAAAACCTGCTGCAGCCAGCCGCCTGGGAATTACAAAAGCATCGACGGAAACAAGTAATGTGGAGATAAACCTGCCTGCGGTAATGGGTGCGCACAAATTAAAAAATTCGTGCAGAATATATTTTGTGCGCAGATAGGCGCCGCTCCCGGACAAACCTCCCCTATGGCGTTTCAGGTACATGACTATTAAGGCGCCGAAACCAAAAAACTCACCGATAATTCCGCTTGCTGCGATGCCGGTTGCGGCCAGTGTTATTCCCCGGGGCAGCAAGTAATAGGCAAGAAGCAGCCCGCTTGTGATGCGGATTACTTGCTCAATGACCTGGGCTGTGGCTGTGGGAGCCATATCATGTAAGCCCTGGAAGTAACCTCTGAACACAGAACTCAGGGATACAATGAATATCCCTGGAATAGTGGCGGCAAAACAAAGGGATACACGGGGGTCGTAAAAGATGTATTTTACCAGGTAAGGGAAAAGGACCAGGGTAACGGTTGTAAAAAAGATGCTGCTGAAGAAAACCAGGAACAAGGCAACACGAAATATTTTTTTGATGGCCCGGAAATTGTTTTGGGCGAGATGCTGAGCTACCATTTTGGAAACGGCCAGGGGGATTCCGGCCGTTGTAATGATTAAAATAAGAATATAAACAGGATAAACCAAGTTGAAAAGGCCTATTCCCTCCGGCCCTATCAAGCGGTAAACTGCCGCCTGAAACACGAACCCCATTAGGCGGTTGATGCCCGCAGCTAAAGCTAATATTAAAGTTCCGATAAAAAAAGACCTGGACCTCATATACTATAATTATGAGAAAACTTCGATTACATTCCCAAGAAAAGGAGAGGCAGCACATGCACCTGGAAGGGAAGAAGACGTCGATACGTACAATAGCCAGGCCAGATTTACCACTTTTGGTGAAATGGAAAAACGACCCGGTAATTGGGGAAATGGTGTGTGGCAATCCAGTCATAACTACACTGGAGCTGGAAGAGAAGCGATTTGAACGCCAGTTGGAAGAATACAGCGTCCTGCGGTTGATAATTGAGAATGAAAAGGGTGTTCCCATCGGTTTTATGTCTGTAACGGAAATCGATAAATTTAACAGGAAAGTAGAATTGGGTATGCTTATCGGAGAAAAAAAATATTGGGGCCAGGGATATGGTACCGACGCTCTTCTTACTGTTATCAATTATTTATTTAACAAGCTGGGCTTTAACCGGGTAGGAGTTGAAGTATTTCGATATAACGAACGGGCCCGCCGCTTCTATGAAAAACTTGGTTTTGTCCAGGAAGGAGTCCAGCGGGAAGGACTTTACAAAAACGGTACATATATTGATATCATCCTAATGGGCTTGCTGAAAAAAGATTTTCTGCAGCGGCGAAAAGAATTGGCGGCGATAGTGGGTATCCCGGTCGGACCGGGGGAAGGGAAAAAGCATGAAAGTCAGAATTAATGCGGAAAAAGGTTTCGACCGGGTCTGCCATGATATATTACGGGCGCTGCTGGGGCCCGCTGAATTTGTGGCGCCTGGTTTTTTAAGCCAGGCTGACCTGGATATAAGTATTACCGCAACATCCGGGCGGAAACTTTTCGCCGGGGCAACGGCAGTAAAAGGCGGGAGCCGGGACATGGAATGTATTAAAGAAGACGTTTTGATTGCCGGGGAAGCTCATAACCAGCTCAAACGCATGGTTAAACAGGCCGTATACAGGTCTGTGCTGAAGGTATGCGGGTTGAAACCCCTACCTTATGGAATCCTTACAGGCATTCGTCCCACGAAAATAGTTCACCGCCTGCTGGATATGGGATGGGACAAAGAGACAATACGAGAACATCTGTTGAAAAGTTATGATATGGACGAAGTCAAAGCTGAGGGTCTTTTAAAAGTGGCGTTAAACAACCGCAAATACATTTTAGGGCCTGAAGAGGCGGAACAAACCGTCAGTCTTTATGTGGGGATTCCTTTTTGCCCCACCAGGTGTGCCTACTGTTCCTTCCCGGCGTACCCGGTAAGTAAATACGCCGGTATGATTGCTCCTTTTGTGGTTGCTTTGAAAAAGGAGATTGCTGGGATTGCCGGCTTTCTGCGGGCGGAAGGCTGGCAGGTGCAGACCATTTATTTAGGAGGCGGAACGCCTACTGCCCTGGAGGAGAAAATACTGTCAGAACTGCTGGAATCCTTGGATAAAGCAATTCCGTTTACTACGGTGCGGGAAATAACCCTTGAAGCCGGACGTCCTGATACGCTGACCAGAGAAAAACTGGCTGTAAGCAGGAAATTGGGGGTTACCAGGTTAAGTATTAACCCCCAGTCCATGAACATCAGGACGTTAAATAACATCGGCCGGCTGCATACGCCCGAAGATATTGAATCTGCCTTTAAAATGGCCAGGCAAGCAGGGTTTAATAATATTAATATGGATATCATCATTGGTTTACCCGGCGAAACAGCGCCTGATGTGGAAAATACTTTACTGAAAATTGAACCCCTGGCGCCGGAAAATCTTACGGTACATACCCTGGCTGTGAAAAGGGCGTCCCAGATTCGGGAGAACAGGGAACGGTACGAATTGCCTGAAGAAACGGAAATAACCAAAATGCTGGCAATTACAGAGGAATATACGGAGAAATGGGGTATGCACCCTTACTACCTTTACAGGCAGAAATATATGGTCGGTCCAACGGAAAACAGGGGATATGCTGTGGAGGGTTATGACTGTATTTATAATATCCAGGTTATCGAGGAAAGACAGACCGTTATCGGTTTGGGAGCAGGAGCCGGTTCCAAATTTGTCAACCCTGCCGACTGGACATTGACAAATCTTTATAACCCGAAAGACCCGGAAGCTTATATAAATCGCGTGGATGAACTGCTCGAAAAAAAGATATCCAGGCTTGAACAGGTAAAAAATAAATACCAGGCAAGGGAAGGAAAATGATGGCCATTTGTAGAAAGCTCTATGAAGAAGAAAATTTGTATAAATATGACAAGTCATTTTCAAACTAAGTGGCTGTAATATATTTTTTGTTCATTTTGCATTTAATTGGAAGGTACTTGAATAAGATATTACGGGATATTCAGGTTAAATTTTTACATAGTTTGTGAAAATGAGAACAAATGGCGGGCAAATCCACACAAAGGAGTGTGATTTTATGAGTCTGACTATGCTTGAGGGAAGTACACAGTTGGACCGGGCGAAGCTGGCAAAAGACTTGACTTTTGAGGAATGGATGCGTTTGACCGATGACGAAAAGAGGTACGTTTATAAATCTGTTTGGAACCCCAGGCGGCCGGAAATAGGAGCTGCCACCCGAGAAGAGATTTTAAAAAAGTTCAGGGAGAGTTTACCGGTACCTGATGAAGACATTATAATGTTGCGCTACGACTATTTTGGCGCCTGTGTAGGAGCAATTCATATCGTATTAAAAAACCCGACTCATAAAATTCCGTCCCACTTTGCCTGGCTCCCGGTAAATAAGGGTGTTTTAAAGGGCGACCGGATAAAGTGGCGTTGGAGCCTCTAAGCGGCCAAGGAAATACATACGTGGGTCAGGTTGACAAGCGCTGTATATTTGGATAAAATTTATAATTGAAATTGAATCTGTAAATTAATAAAGAGCAAAGACGATGAACGGGAGAGTAACTGACCTCTTTTTTTCAGGGAGAAGATACCGTGACTGAAAGTATCTTTAAAAAATGTCAGCGAAAAAACACCCGGAAGTCGAATACTGAACATTATTTTAGTAGGTTTTTCCGGTTGACTACCGTTAAAAAGTCTGAGGGGGACAATTAATGCAAATTGTCCAACCAGGGTGGTACCGCGGGGTTTTTAACTCTCGTCCCTGTCAATAAATAGTTATTGTCAGAGACGGGAGTTTAATTTTTGTTATCGGCACATTATTCGGTAAGCGAGGTGTCATAAATGTTAACAACGGGTCCTAAAGGGACAAATGATATTCTGCCCGGGCAGGTGGAAAAATGGCATTTCCTAGAGAAAATTATCAAGGAAATCTGCCGTGAGTATGGATATGCAGAAATCAGAACGCCAATATTTGAACATACGGAATTGTTCTTACGCGGGGTTGGCGATACCACTGACGTAGTGGAAAAGGAAATGTACACCTTTCAGGACAAGGGAAAACGCAGCCTGACCCTGCGTCCGGAAATGACGGCGTCGGCTGTACGCGCTTTTGTGGAACACAAGCTTTATGCCCAGCCGCTGCCCATAAAGGTCTATTATGAGGGACCTATGTTCCGGTATGCCAATGTGCAGGCCGGGCGATACAGGCAGTTTCACCAGTTTGGAGTGGAGGTTTTCGGCAGCGATGACCCGGTGGTTGATGCCGAGGTAATCAGTATGGCCATGGATTTTTACAACCGGTTAGGTTTGCGGGACCTGGAGCTGCATATCAACAGTGTGGGCTGTCCTGTTTGCCGACCGAAGCATAGAGAGGAACTGCAGAAATTTTTGGCTGGGAAATTGGACAGGCTTTGTGCTTTATGCCGGTCCAGGTACGACCGCAATCCCATGCGTATTCTTGACTGCAAGGAAGAAGCCTGCCGGTTGGTAAGCGAAGGGGCGCCAACTACTCTGAGCTGTCTTTGCGACGATTGTCGGGAGCATTTTGAAAAAGTAAAAAATTACCTAGATGCCATCGGTATCGAATACATAATTGATGACCGCCTGGTTCGGGGATTGGACTACTACACAAAAACGGCCTTTGAAATTATGGCCGCTGATATTGGGGCCCAAAGTTCCATTGGCGGTGGCGGTCGTTACAACGGCCTGATAGAGCAGGTGGGTGGGCCGCCCACGCCCGGTATAGGATTTGCTCTCGGGTTGGAAAGAATCCTGGCCACCATGGAAAGGCAGGGTATCGAAATTCCTGTGGAAAACAGGTGTGACATTTACCTGGCTCCTCTGGGCGAGGAGGCTAAACTGAAGTCTTTCCGGATACTGGATATCCTGCGCAGGAGCGGCCTTGCTGCTGAAATAGATAACCTGAACCGCAGTCTCAAGGCACAAATGAAATTTGCCAACCGACTCAAGGCTAAATATGTGGTTATCCTCGGGGAAAACGAACTGAACCGGGGAATTGCCGCTGTCAGAAACATGGCCGACGGGCAGCAGGAAGAAATAGCCCTTGACGAATTAATAAATTATTTAAAAAAGATAGACTAAAGGTAATTTTGACCAGGAAAAGTGCAAGGAGGAGAAGGAATGACGGCATCGCTGAAAGGATTAAAAAGGACCCATCATTGTGGAGAATTAAGGAAGACCAACATTGGCGAGGAAGTTGTGCTTATGGGCTGGGTACAACGCCGGCGGGACCATGGGGGCCTGATTTTTGTTGACCTGCGTGATCGTTCTGGTTTGGTCCAGGTGGTTTTCAGCCCCGATGTGGATAAGGAAGCCTTTGCCAAGGCAGAGATCATCCGGTCTGAATATGTGTTGGCAGTAAGGGGACAGGTGGTGGCGCGGCCGGAAGGAACTGTTAATGAAAACCTGCCTACCGGCGAAATAGATGTTAACTGCCTGGAAGTGCGCATTTTAAATAAAGCCAAGACTCCGCCTTTTTACATCGAAGAAGATGTTGATGTGGATGAAAACCTCAGGCTGAAGTATCGTTACCTGGATTTAAGGCGGCCCGATATGCAGCGGAATATGATTTTAAGGCACAAAACCACCATGGCGATCCGGGAGTTTCTCGACAAGGCCGGTTTCCTGGAAATTGAGACCCCGATGCTTACCAAGAGTACGCCGGAGGGAGCGCGTGATTATCTGGTTCCCAGCCGGGTTAATCCCGGGAAATTTTACGCTTTACCCCAGTCGCCGCAAATATTCAAGCAGATCTTAATGGTGGCGGGCATGGAAAAATATTTCCAAATAGTCCGTTGTTTCCGTGACGAGGACTTACGTGCCGACCGCCAGCCGGAATTTACCCAGGTAGATATGGAGATGTCTTTTGTTGATATAGATGATGTCCTGGCTTTAACAGAAGAAATGCTGGCCCATGCCTTCAGGGCGGCAGGAATAGAGATTACAACGCCCTTTGAGCGTCTAACATACAAAGAAGCTATTGACAGGTATGGTTCAGATAAACCCGACCTGCGGTTTGGTCTGGAACTGAAAGACTTTACCGATATAGCCAAAGACTCTGATTTTAAGGTTTTCGCTTCCGTAGCTGCCGGTGGCGGTCAGGTCAAAGGAATTAATGCCAAGGGCTGTGCCGGGTTCAGCCGCAAAGAAATTGATGACCTGACGCAATTTGTGGGTATATACGGCGCCAAAGGCCTTGCCTATATTGTGGTAACGGAAGACGGACTCAAGTCGCCGATTTTGAAATTTTTTAAAGAAGAAGAAATTAAAGTCATTTTGGAAAGGTTCGAGGCAGAGCCGGGAGACCTGCTTTTCTTTGTTGCCGACAAGCCGTCGATAGTGGCAGATGCCCTGGGTCATCTGAGGGTCGAGCTGGCCAGGAGGCTAAACCTGATTGACGGTAAGGTATTTAAATTTGTATGGATTGTTGAATTCCCCCTGCTCGAATATGACGAGGAAGAACGAAGGTATGTGGCCATCCACCATCCCTTTACTTCTCCGATGGATGAAGATATTCCCCTGTTGGATTCCGATCCGTTGGTGGTCAGGGCCAAGGCTTACGATGTGGTCCTCAATGGGGTGGAACTCGGTGGTGGCAGTATCCGGATTCATTCCCGGCAGGTACAGGAAAAAATGTTTACTCTCCTTGGCTTGTCGCCGGAAGAAGCTATTGAAAAATTCGGGTTCATGCTGGAAGCTTTTGAATACGGAACGCCTCCGCATGGCGGTATTGCTTTTGGTCTCGACCGCATGGTTATGCTTATGGCCGGTCGGGATTCTATCAGGGATGTAATCGCATTCCCCAAAACACAAAGCGCTACAGATTTGATGACGCAGGCTCCTTCGGAGGTTACGGCAAAACAGTTAAGAGAACTACATATCAAACTTAATGTGGTGGCCCCAAAATAGTCTGTGGTTCCCTGAATTAACAGTGCAATTCGGTGGAATAATCGGCGAGCCCTAGAGAAATAATATATATAGACCATAAAATAGCATTTATTGGCTCTTGATAAGGGCAAAACATGTATGATATATTAATAGTGTAATCGAATATATCCAAATTGTAGCAACACCCTACTATGTTCGTGAAAGCCGATTAGTATTGAGCCAACACCAATACTAAGGGAGCCTGACTCTGTCTGTGGCTTGTATGCCTCCTTCGAGTGGACACAAAAAGCAGGCAGGAGGGCACCCACCTGTGAGAGACAGGTTCAATTTACAGCGGCTCACGACATGTGTGGGGTTATTTTATTGCGCTTCATTCCAATACAACCGGAGGATACAGATGTTACACAGGTTTTCAAGAACGGAACTGCTTATTGGCCAGGAGGGTTTGGACAGGCTTGCTGCAAGCAAGGTGGCCGTCTTCGGGGTAGGCGGGGTAGGCTCCTACACCGCTGAGGCTTTGGCCAGGGCCGGCATTGGCCACCTGGTGCTGGTTGACCATGATGATGTATGTCTTACCAATATCAACAGGCAATTGCATGCCCTACAGTCAACGGTGGGTAAGCCCAAGGTGGAATTAATGAAAGAACGGGTTCAGGATATTAATCCCAGGATTCAGGTGGATGCTATCAGGGAGTTTTATACTCCTGAAAATGGCGGGCAATTCTTTGCCCGGGGCCTCGATTATGTAGTTGATGCGATTGACAACGTAACGGGGAAGCTGGATCTGATAGAACGTTCACTAAAGGCGGGAGTGCCGGTTATATCGGCTATGGGGGCGGGTAATAAACTGGATCCCACCCGTTTTCGGGTGGCGGATATTTCGGAAACTTCAGTGGACCCCCTGGCCAGAGTAATCCGCAAGGAATTGAGACAGCGGGGTATAACTGGGGGTGTAAAAGTGGTTTATTCTGAGGAACCGCCGCTTACGCCCCGGGCTACGGAAATTGATTGCAAAACGGCCTGTATATGTACGAATAAAGAAACGGCCAACTGTACCTTGCGGCGGCAGATTCCGGGCAGCATTTCATTTGTACCTTCTGTAGCCGGCCTTATCATAGCCGGGGAAGTTGTCAGGGATTTGCTCGGGATGCAAAGAGTATGACTGTCAGGGAGTACGCAGGCAGAAAGTGCCAACAAACGTTGACAAACAAAGACTAAGCTATTATAATAAAGTTACCTGCATACCCTGTAGGGGTAGGTGGATATTGGAGGAGGATTTCCAGATGCAGAACCTTGATGTTAAAGACCAGTTGGAAAAACGCCTGAAAAGAGTCGAGGGACAGGTCAAAGGAATCAGGAAAATGATTCAGGAAGGCAAAAACTGCCAGGATATCCTGACTCAGGTGGCTGCCGCCAGGGCTGCGCTGAAAATGGTCGGTAACCTGATTCTAAATCATTATGCCGTTGAATGTATGTCCAAGTCAATGCAGTCTGACGATATGGAAAGTAAATTGGAAGAACTTCAAAAACTGGTTAAGATTTTAACCAGGTTTGCTGAATAAATAACAAAACCAGAAAGGAGTGTTTATCATGGCCGGTGATAAGGTACTTACTTTAACTGACGCTAATTTTGGCGAACAGGTGGAAAATTACGAAGGCGTTGTATTGGTGGATTTCTGGGCATCCTGGTGCGGGCCCTGCCGCATGATTGCTCCCGTTATCGACGAACTTGCCGTAGAGTATGACGGTAAGATGAAGATTGGTAAGGTCAACGTCGATGAAAACCGGGCTACTGCTGCCAAATACGGTGTTATGAGTATCCCTACTTTACTGGTGTTTAAGGGAGGCAAAGAAGTTGACCGTTTGGTCGGTTTCAGGCCCAAGGAAGACCTGAAAAAAGAACTGGATAAATATGTTTAAACAGAGAGCCGGGTGTAAAAAGCCCGGCTCTTTGTTTAAATTGGGGGAAATTGGGTTAACCTTTAGAAGATTGACGAAATACGAATTTTTTTTTGGATAAACATTGGTTGACACTAATGTCAGGGTAATCCTATAATCTAAATAAGAATGATTCTGATTGGGGGATGATGAAACCTTGATATATCAGCGAATTTTGGAAGAACTGGCTACTCACAACTGCAAAATCACTCCCCAGCGCAGAGAAATAATTAAGACCCTTATTCAGGCAAAGGTTCCCTTGAGCGCAAAACAAATTTTTGACCGGCTGAGGACAAGAAATCCGAAGATGAGCTTTGATACCGTTTATAGAAACCTGGCTATTTTAAAGGAACTGCAGGTGGTCCGTCAGTTAGATTTTCACGATGGAAAAAGCCGCTTTGAAATAGACCGCGGTCCGAAACATCACCATTATTTGGTCTGCCTCAAATGCGGCGGTGCCTGGAAAATTGACGGTTGTCCCATGGAAAATCTGAATATAAATAATATACCAACTGATTTTAAGGTAACAAACCACCGGTTTGAATTGTTCGGTTACTGCAAAGATTGCCGCAGTTGAAAAAGGACGGTGCTACGCTTACTAAAAAGTTATTAAGGCGGGATAAGTATGTTTGACCTTTTTGTGGATGCGTTGGTTGATACGGCGAAAATGCTGCCGTGGCTGTTTGTTTTTTATATGGCAATTGAATTTATAGAATTTAAATTCGGCGGCAAAATCAGGGAAAAAATCAAGACAGCCGGAAAAGCGGGACCCCTGGTGGGAGCAGCCTTAGGATCGGTACCGCAATGCGGTTTTTCTGTTATTTCAACGGCTCTTTATACGCAAAGGCTTATTACAACGGGGACTTTACTTGCTGTTTACCTGTCTACGTCCGATGAAGCAATACCGATTATTTTGGCCCAGCCGGACAAAGTGGGAGTACTGTTGCCTTTATTAACGGTTAAAATTATCATCGGAGTGGTGGCCGGATACAGTATTGATTTGGTAGGCGGTCGTTTGAGCAATGCATATATGGAAAGTGAAATATGTGCGGCTTTAGAAGACGGCCATTTACCTGGGGAGGACAGTGATGAGAAGGGCTGTTGCGGCCACAGTTGCGGTGCTGAAAAACCTCCCTTCAGGGAAATCATAATACACCCTCTGGTTCATACTCTGAAAATATTTGTGTTTCTGTTCGGTGTGACTTTGCTATTGAATTTCCTGATTTTTAAAATTGGGGAAGAAAACCTGCACGGCCTGCTCCTGGGGAATAGTATATGGCAGCCGGTAATTGTCGCTTTGGTAGGTTTGATTCCCAACTGTGCTGCATCCCTGGCCGTGACACAGATATTTTTAAGCGGCGGTATAGGATTTGGCGCTGCGGTGGCGGGACTGTCCGCCAGCGCCGGATTGGGTATTTTGGTTCTTGTCAAAGAAAACAGGAATTTGAAGGATACCCTGCGGATAATCGGTATCCTTTACGCCGCCAGCGTTATTTCGGGAATAGTTATTCAGTATTTTTATAAGTAGGAGCATCATTTTAATCAAGGTAAAAAAAGAGGGCATATTATTCTTCCACTCAAGGATAAAATCTCTTCCGGCAGTTGCTCCCACTATGTGGATTGCGGGCCGGAGGACGATTTTAGTCCCTGCTCCGCGGAATAATATGCCCTCCTTTTATAATAAGCTCGATAAAATCGCCGTTATTTTGGACACGTTTAAACAAACTGTATATGCCTGAACTGTGGGGCTATGAATTATAAAAAAATGTATCGGCAAGCAGGGGGGAGCCTGTTTTTGTTGAAAATTATATTGTATTGACAGTTTGGCAAAGGAGTTGTAGATAAGTGACTACACCGTACCATGCCAAATACTATGCCCATGAACTGACCCGCCACACAACGGGAGAAGGTGTTGAGAAGCTGTCGCGTTCCCTTTTCGACGCCAGTGTTGACCTTAACCCCCACCAGATTGAAGCGGCGCTGTTTGCCTTCCGGTCGCCGCTGGCCAAAGGGGTGCTGCTGGCAGATGAAGTGGGATTGGGGAAAACCATTGAATCAGGCCTGGTATTATGCCAGTACTGGGCGGAAAGAAAGCGCAAACTGCTCATAATCTGCCCGGCCTCCCTCCGGAAACAGTGGAGCATGGAGCTGGAAGAAAAGTTTAACCTGCCCAGCGTCATTTTGGAGGCAAAAACTTACCGGGAAGCGGAAAAACAGGGTATAGCTAACCCGTTTATTCAGGATGCTATAATGATTACTTCTTTTCAGTTTGCCAATAAGATGAAAAAGGAACTGCGCCTGGTACAGTGGGACCTGGTAGTAATTGACGAGGCCCACAAACTGCGCAATGTTTATAAGAGTAACAATAAGATGGGACGGGGTATAAAATGGGCCCTGGAGGACAGGAAAAAACTGCTCCTTACCGCCACACCCCTGCAAAATTCTTTACATGAGTTGTATGGACTGTCCCTACTGATAGATGATTACCTGTTTGGGGACTTGGCTTCCTTCAGAGCTCAGTACATGAACAGCAGAAGTGACCTTCAGGCATTAAAAGCCCGGTTGAAGACCTTTGCCCACCGGACTTTGCGGAAACAGGTCCTGGAATATATAAAATATACAGAAAGAAAGGCCATTACTTTTCCCTTTACCCCCGCTGACGATGAGCATGCCCTTTACGAGGCTGTTTCTGCGTTCCTGAAAAGGGATGATACATATGCTATTCCCCGACAACAAAAAACTCTCACTACACTGATTCTTCGAAAGTTATTGGCCTCATCATCCCAGGCTGTGGCCGGGACCCTGGAAACTATGAAACTGAGGTTGGAGAAACTCAGAGACGGCCTTGCCCAGGACGACGAACAATGGATTGAAGATATTATTGACCGGGATGAAATGGGGTCCGATTTAATTGATGAAGGAGTAGAACCGCCAGATGATGACTGGCAGACCAGTGACAACAGCGGGACGCAGGGACAATTGGAAGCAGACAGGGAAAAGATAAAAGCAGAAATTGCGGAATTGGAAAAATACATTTTATGGGCCCGTTCTATCCAGGTTGACAGTAAGTCCCGGGTCCTGCTCAAAGCTCTGGAAGCGGGTTTTACCCAGATGGAAGAAATGGGAGCAAAACGGCGGGCCCTTATTTTTACTGAATCCCGGAGAACCCAGGAATATCTGAAAAAGTTCCTGGAAGCCAACGGGTATGCCGGTAAAATAGTGTTGTTCAATGGAACCAATACTGACCCTGAATCAAAAGCCATTCTAGAGCGTTGGCTGGAAAGGCATAATTACAGCACCGAGGAAAAATCCGGCGGTTCACGGGCAGCATCCATGCGTGTTGCCCTTGTGGAACATTTCCGGGACCATGCGGAGATAATGATTGCCACAGAGTCGGCTGCTGAGGGTGTTAACCTGCAGTTCTGTTCACTGGTGATAAATTATGACCTGCCCTGGAACCCCCAGAGAATAGAACAGCGTATCGGGCGTTGCCACCGTTACGGCCAGAAACATGATGTAGTTGTCATAAACTTCCTGAATCAGCGCAACGAGGCGGACCAAAGGGTTTATCAACTTCTGGAAGAGAAATTCAAACTGTTTACCGGTGTGCTGGGGGCTTCTGATGAAGTGCTTGGCTCTATAGAATCGGGGGTTGATTTTGAAAAGCGCATTCTGGCCATTTACCAGCAATGCCGTACCCCGGAAGAAATTCAGGAGGCTTTCCGGCAACTGCAGGAGGAACTGGAGGAGTCGATCGCTTCCCGAATGGCCGAAACCCGCAGGGCTCTGCTGGAGAACTTTGACGAAGATGTTCATGCCCGCCTGCGGATAAACCTGCAGGACGCCAGAGCACAACTGGACCGGTTCGGTAAAATGTTCTGGGGCTTGACCCGCTATGTACTCCGGAACAAAGCGAGGTTTGACGACCAATCTCTCTCATTTCACCTTTTTGATTCGCCTGACCGGAACCGCATTAAAACAGGCCGGTACCGGCTGATAACCAAAGACAGACCCCCTGTTGACGATGCCTTTCTTTACCGCCTTTCACATCCTCTCGGGGAGTATGTGACCGAAACAGCCAAATCTTATTCCACTCCAACGGCGGAAGTTACTTTTCACATTACCGGACACCCTGTAAAAATAAGCGTGGTGGAACAACTGAGGGGTAAAAGCGGCTATCTTGTCTTGACAAGGTTAACCATTGAATCCTATGAAAAAGAGGAATACCTGCTTTTTAACGGTTTTTCTGACGATGGCGTTACCCTGGACCAGGAGGTCTGCGAAAAACTCTTCAACTGTTCTGCCGATTACCGTCCTATACCCGGCCTGGCTCCGTCGGTAGCGGACCGGCTCCGGCGGGAGGCTGAACGCCACATTGCCGCCACAATTGCCAAATCCATGGAGAACAACAACCGCCATTTCCAGGAGGAACGGGAACGCCTGGAAAAGTGGGCCGATGATATGATACTGGCTGCAGAAAAGGAACTGGCTGATACCAAGGCCCGGCTTAGAGAGCTGAAGCGCCGGGAACGGCAGGCTGAGACCCTGGCGGAACAGCATGAGATACAGCTCAAAATCAAAGAGACGGAACGTTTGCAGCGCCGGCAGAGACAGCAGATTTTTGACATCGAGGACGAAATCATGGAAAAAAGGGACCGGCTTATTGATGAGCTGGAAAAAAGGATGAAGCAGGAAACGGAAGCGGAAACCCTTTTTATGATCCGCTGGTGTGTTGTATAAGACAAATTCCGACAAAGGCAGGAGATGGGAATGAGCACGAAATACCAACAGTTAATCAGTTTATTGGAAAGTATGTTTCAGTTTGACAATCAGGACCTGGATTTTGGCATTTACCGCATAATGAATCAGAAGCGGGAAGAAATAACAAAATTTCTCCATGAAGATTTATTGCCTCAGGTCAAACAGGCTTTTGAGAAGTACCACAGTATTGATACGGCCAATATCAAAAAGGAAATGGAGCAGCTCAGGAAAACCCTGGAGGATGCCGGTGTGCCCCCGGAAAGCTCTGCCAAGTACCGGGAACTGCAGGAGAAACTGGCCGGGAGCGTGGATTTGACGGCCCTGGAAAATGAAGTTTATTCAGACCTGGTGAATTTCTTCAGCCGGTATTATGACAAAGGTGATTTTCTGTCCAAACGGCGATACAAGAAAGACGTTTATGCTATTCCCTACGAAGGTGAGGAAGTCAAGCTCTACTGGGCCAACCACGACCAGTATTACATAAAGACGTCGGAGTATTTCCGTGACTATTCCTTCAAACTGCCCTCAGGGAAAAAGGTGCATTTTATCCTGACAGAGGCATCCACCGAGCAGAATAACAACAAGGAGCAGGAAGGCAAAGAACGCCGCTTTGTCCTTTGTAACGAGAATCCCTTGGCTGAGGTGGACGGGGAGCTGCACATCAGGTTTGAGTACCGGGTGCACCCGGACAAGCAGGCTGCTCTCAACCAGGAAGCTGTGGAGCGGATTCTGAAGACCGAAGGATTTGCCGAATGGGTGAAAGAACTGGGAGCGCCTGCGCCTACCGAAAAGAACCGCGACCGGACCCTGCTGGAAAAGCACCTGAATGACTACACGGCCAAAAACACCTTTGACTATTTCATCCACAAGGACCTGGGAGGTTTCCTGCGCCGGGAGCTGGATTTCTACATCAAGAATGAAATCATGCACCTGGACGACCTGGATACGGAAAACGAGGTCAAGATTGAGCAGTATCTGTCCAAAATCAGGGTAATCAAAAGTATTGGCCACAAAATCATCAGGTTCCTGGAACAACTGGAGAACTTCCAGAAAAAGCTGTGGCTGAAGAAGAAATTCGTCATCGAGACCAACTACTGCGTGACCCTGGACCGGGTACCGGAAGAGCTCTACCCCGAAATTGTGCAAAATCGGGAACAGATAGAAGAATGGAAACGGCTTTTTGCCATTGAGGAAATCGAGGGAAATGAGATTAAACCGGGGTATACTGATCCTCTGACTGTGGAATTCCTGAAGGCCAATCCGTACCTTGTGCTGGATACGAAGTTTTTCGAGCAGGACTTTATCGACCAGCTGCTGATGAGTTTTGACGATATTGACGGGCAGTTGGATGGGCTACTGGTACACAGTGAGAATTTTCAGGCGCTGAATTTACTGCAGGAGAGGTATAGGGAGCGGGTGAAGTGTATTTATATTGACCCGCCGTATAATGCAAAGTCAAGTGAGATTATGTATAAAAATGGTTTCAAACATTCATCTTGGAATACGATGATTTTTAATGGGTTAATAAAAGCAAAGGAATTAATGCCGGAAAATGGAATTATTGAATTTGCCATTGATGATTATGAACTAAAACATTCTTTGTTATTATTAGAAACTGTTTTCGGAGAAGATAATTTTATTGCTAACATAGTAATAGTACATAATCCAAGAGGAAGAAACGACGACAAGTTCTTTGGTACTTCCCATGAATATATGACTGTGTTTGCTAAAAATATAGATTGTGCTGAGATAGGTTTATTTAAGCTAAGTGAAAGCGATATTTCTGCTTATAATAAGACAGATGGACTATCGAATTATAGCACTGTACCTTACATTAGAACAGGAAATAATTCATATCGATTTGAAAGGCCAAATTTATTCTATCCAATATACTATAATCCAGAATCTGACGAACTATCTTTGGAGAGAAAAGATGGCTGGGTAGAATTACTTCCGATAAATTCTAAGGGAGAAGAAAAAACTTGGCGCTGGGGAAAGGAAACATTTCTAGAAAAATGTAAAACTGAGTTGGTTGTAAAAAAAGATGGAGAAGATTACAAGATATTCAAGAAACGAAGACTAGAAGGAGCAGGAAAAAAGCCCAAGACGATTTGGGCTGATTCGAAATACGATGCTTCAAGTCATGGGATAATGCTTTTAAGAAACATGTTTGGATTAGGGAATCATTTTAGTTATCCAAAATCATTCTACACAGTATATGATGCCCTGTTTCTTATTTCAGATGAAGAATCAATAATCCTCGACTATTTCGCAGGTTCTGGCACTACCGCGCATGCTGTAATCAACCTCAACCGCGAAGACGGGGGCAACCGCAAATACATCCTTGTTGAAATGGGCGAGTACTTCAATACCGTCCTCAAACCCCGCATCCAAAAAGTAATTTACTCCAAGGACTGGAAAAACGGTAAACCCGTATCCCGTGAAGGTTCCAGCCATATGTTCAAATACATCCGCCTGGAGTCCTACGAGGATACACTGAACAACCTAGACCTACAGCGCACCGAAGAGCAGCAGGTGACTTTTGATATGATGCCGCAGGAGGTCAGGGAGGACTATATCCTGTCCTATATGCTGGACATTGAAGCTGAGGAGAGTGCTTCCCTGCTCAACCTGGACGCTTTTGAGAATCCATTTGCCTACAAGCTGAAAGTTACTGAAGGTTCGGAAACGGTGGTCCGCACAGTGGACCTGGTAGAGACTTTTAACTACCTGCTTGGTCTTACGGTGCGGCAGACGGAGATGGTCCAGGGATTCAAGGTGGTCAAAGGAGAACTGCCTTCCGGAGAAAAGGCCCTGATTATCTGGCGCAATCTTAAGGAAAAGACCAATGAAGACCTGGAGAGGTTTTTAAGCAAAAGCCAGTATAATCCGCGAGACAATGAGTTTGATTATATTTATGTGAACGGGGATAACCACCTGGAAAACATGAGACGGGACGAGGACAACTGGAAGGTCCGGCTTATCGAGGAAGAATTCAAACGCCTGATGTTTGACGTACAGGACGTATAAGGGGGGAAGCAAATGCCCAGAACGACTCGCCGAACAACATCGCCGGGGAATCAGACCGTTCCCTTTAACAGGCGGCTGGTCCTTAACAGATATATGCTCAGTTTGTTTGAAGTTAGCAATTTTGATGACCTGGTGGCCGGGATGAAGGGGCCGGAGCTGGAATGGTTGGACAGTGATAACGTGTCGCACTATTGCCATTACCTGACGAACCGGCTTTTTGACCGGGAAAAGCTTACTGCTGACATGCTCCGCCGCTATGATGAGAATATTGTCCGCCATACCATGCACATTAACCGGCGCCGGAAAGAACCGGTACGGTGGAAATATTTCCAGTACCTGTCCCTGCTGTTTACCGAGATTTACCTGGACCGTTATTTCTCCGACCCGGAAGGGCTACTTGAAGATTTAAATGCCTTTGTAGAGAAGTTTAATGAGCAGGAAAATGCTGGGATCGAAAAATATACAGCGGCTGACCTGAAAAAGCTGGCTTATTGGAATGCCACCGGCTCCGGCAAAACCCTGCTTATGCATGTGAATATCCTTCAGTACCTGCACTACCTGAAACAGCACGGAAGGGAAAAGGAACTTAACCAGGTTATCCTGCTGACCCCCAAGGAAGACCTGTCTGTCCAGCACCTGCGTGAGTTTGAGCTTTCCGGCATTGAGGCTGAACTCTTTGATAAGAACCAGGGCAGCCTGTTCCGTAAGCAGAGCGTGTCCATTATCAATATCCAGCGCATCAGGGAAGAATCAGGGGAAAAGACTGTTGCCGTAGAGGTATTTGAGGGCAATAACCTGGTCCTGGTAGACGAAGGGCACCGGGGTTCCAGTGGCGAAGAGTGGAAAAAGATGCGGGACCGCCTGAGCGAACAGGGCTTTGCCTTTGAGTATTCGGCCACATTCGGCCAGGCCGTGGCGGGCAACCGGGCACTCCAGCAGGAATATGCCAGGTGCATTTTATTTGATTATTCTTACCGGTATTTTTATAACGATGGTTACGGAAAAGATTTTCATATTCTCAACCTGCCCGATGATTCCAATGAAGATGTCCGCCGCCTGTACCTTACCGCCTGCCTGCTCACTTTTTATCAGCAGTTGAAGCTTTACGGTGAGCGGGAAAGTGCGCTGCGTCCCTTTCTGCTGGAAAAACCGTTGCTGGTTTTTGTGGGCAGCAGTGTCAATGCCGTCCGGACGGAACGGGGCCGTAAGGTGTCCGATGTCACTGATATCCTGCTTTTTATAGCCCGTTTTGCCAGGGAAGAAAAAGAGAGTGTTGAAATTATAAAGAGGCTTATGAGTGGCAGGCCGGGGCTACTGGATGAAAAAGGGCGAGAGATTTTCCGGAATGCCTTTACATATCTGACGTCTCTGGCAATGACTCCGGAAGCCCTGTACTCCGACTTACTCCAGACTGTTTTTCATGCAACCCATTCCGGGGCCACGCTGCACGTAGTAAATCTGAAAGGAGTGGACAGCGAAATTGCCCTGCGCCTGGGGGATAATCCGCCCTTCGGGGTAATTAACGTGGGGGATACTTCTGCCCTGTGCAAATTGTGCGACAATTACTCTGAGCTGAATGTAACTGAAGAACAGTTTTCCGAATCCCTGTTTCACCGGCTGAACAACCGGGATTCAAAGATTAACGTCCTCATCGGATCCAAGAAATTCACCGAGGGTTGGAGCAGTTGGCGGGTCAGCACCATGGGCCTGATGAACATTGGCCGCAGCGAAGGGTCGGAAATTATCCAGATGTTTGGCCGCGGAGTCCGCCTCAAGGGCTATGGCATGTCCTTAAAACGAAGTGGAGCGCTGCAGCTTGACATAAAAAAGCCGGCCCATATTGATGTTTTGGAAACCCTGAATATTTTTGGCGTTCGTTCCGACTACATGCAGCAGTTCAGGGACATTCTGGAAAGTGAAGGGATTAAAACCGAAAAGGATACGGAAATTATCAAACTGCCGGTCATCAAGGATTACACCCGACGGGGCCTGAAATTAAAAACCCTGGACTTGAAGGATATTGATATCAATTCCTTTAAAAAGAAGGGGCCGCGGCCGGTGCTGGAGCCCCCGGCGCCAGGCATGAAAATAGGCCATGTAATGGTCAACTGGTACCCCAGGATACAAAGGGCTGAAAGCCGGAAAAAGGCCACTGCACAAGCCGCGCCCGAAGTGATGAATGAAGGCAAGCTGGAGGCCAGACACGTGGCCTTTATGAACCTGGAGCGGATATATTTTGAGCTGCAGAAATTTAAAAACGAGCGGGCCTGGTATAACCTGAGCCTGTCCAGGGAAAAAATCAAAGAACTGCTGTACCGTCAGGATTGGTATATCCTTTATATTCCAGAAGAAGAACTGCAATTTGGTAGCAGGTTTTCCAGGGTCCGAAACTGGGAGGAGATTGCCGTTGCCCTGTTGAAAAAATATTGCGAGCGTTATTACATGTACCGTAAAAAAGAATGGGAAGCCCCCTTTATGGAGTACCGGGACTTAAACGAAGCGGACAGAAACTTTATCCATGAGTACAGAGTTACCTATGATGTAGCGGAGACCACGCTGAAGGAAAAACTGGAGTACCTAAAGCAGCTTCTTGAATCGAGGAAAATGGAGCATTTCTACTTTGCCGGACTGGAGCTTTTTGAGTTTGAACAGCACTTGTACAAGCCTCTGGCCTATCAGGAAGGCAGTGTTGCTACCGTCTCCCCCGCGCCGTTAAACAAAGGTGAGTATCAATTTGTTACTGATCTGCGCGCCTTCTGCGAGACCAACCGGGAATTCTTTAAGGACAAGGAACTGTATCTGCTGAGGAACCAGACGCGTGGTAAAGGGGTAGGCTTTTTTGAGGCAGGTAATTTCTTTCCGGATTTTATCCTGTGGATTCTTTACAACGGAAAGCAGTACATTACCTTTGTTGATCCGAAAGGCATCCGCAACATGTCCATAGATGACCCTAAAATCCAGTTTCATAAAACAATCAAAGAAAAAGAAAAGGAAATTGGCGACAGTAGCATTGTCCTGAACTCTTTTATTATCTCCAACACCGAATATGCTAACCTGATTAACACCGGCACCAAACTCAGCAAAGAGGAGATGGAGAAGCGGAATATTCTGTTTCAGGCAGACGACAGGGCCAGTTATATTGAAAAGATGGTGAGGAAGATTCTGGGGTGAGCTACCCTCTGGGGGCTGTACCCGGTATGTGCTAATTTCTGGCTTTACGGTATGAGCATGAAAATAATTAACCCATTAGGTTAATAAAAATTGACAAAACGGGGGATTTTGGTGTATATTGATTATAAAGATAAAAAGTTTGAAAAGCTTTGCCAGGACAAGCGAAAATTGATAAGGAAGTACGGTCCCCAAAACGCCAGAAAAATTGTCCAGCGGATGAACGAATTAACGGCTATAGAATCTTTAGGTTTGATGTTGGAGTTCAGGATAGGACGTTGTCACCAATTGAAGGAGAACCTCAAGGGCATGTTTGCATTGGATTTAGAGCATCCCTTGAGGCTAATTTTTGAGCCAATTTTTGAAGAGGAGGCTAATTTGAATCAGGTGGATTACTATAAAGTGAAAAAAGTAAGAGTGGTGGGGGTGTTTGATTACCATGGCCAGTAATCAAAATTTCAGGGCATGCATAGCAATTCCGCCCGGGGAAACCCTAAAAGAACATATAGAAGATATAGGTATGTCTCAAAAGGAATTAGCTAAGAGAATGGGTTTGACTGAAAAGCATATTAGCGAAATTATTAATGGAAAAGCATCCATAAGTCAGGAAACGTCTCTTAAATTAGAAAATGTACTGGGAATTCCGGCATCTTTTTGGAATAAGTTAGAGGCCAACTATCAAGAAACCAAAGCGCGGATAGAAGCGGAGGAAAAAATAAACGAAGAAATTGAAATTGCGAAAGAAATCCCATACTCGGAAATTGCCAGGTTGAATTGGGTGGAACCTACTAGAAGAATCAGGGATAGGGTGGTTAACTTAAGAAATTTTTTTGGCGTTGCATCTTTAAATCTTATCCCTGATGTTATGCCGGTAGCATTTAGAAAATCGGGGATTAAAGATGCTTCTGCTCTTTCGCTTGCAGCCTGGTTAAGATGTGGAGAAATACTGGCTCAAAAGATTAATACAAAACCTTTTGATAGAGATAAATTAAAAAACGCAATTATTGAATTTCGGAAACTTAGCATAAAACCTCCGGATGAGTTCTGTCCTGTAATTCAAGAAATATGTGCATCATGCGGAGTGGCGTTGGTATTTGTCCCGCATTTCAAAAAAACCTATGCCAATGGCGCAACCAAATGGTTAACTCCGAACAAAGCAATGATTCAGTTAAGCTTAAGAGGTTCGTTTGCTGATATTTTTTGGTTTAGTTTTTTTCATGAATTGGGCCATATTTTGTTGCATAGTAAGAAACAGGTTTTTGTCACCCAAGAAAAAAATGCAGAAAACGAACAACAGGAAAAAGAAGCTGATAAGTTTGCTGCGAATGAGCTAATTCCTGATAAGGAATATAGAAATTTCCTTGCTAAAGGGAAGATTACGGAATCCAGCATTATATTTTTTGCCGAGAAGCTAAATATTCATAGTGGTATAGTGGTTGGAAGATTGCAGCATGATAAAATTTTGAAATTCAATCAGTATACTCACTTGAGAACGCGCTACACATGGAAATAAGTAAGGCTTCGAAGCTAATAGGGGGGCTGCACTTTATCCTGATCATATAAAACCCAAGACAATGTTTTTGAATACAAGTATAAAGACACCATTTGCTGAGGTTTTGATTTTATAACTTAGCCCAAAACCTTATGAACAGTATGGCTTAACACCGGCAAAGCCACAGCTCTGCCGGTGTTTTTAAATTGGCGTACAGTTTATTTCAACCCAAGGGCCCATCCTTTGAGGGCTTTACGGTCGTTGGCGCCTTCTTTTGTTTTCGGTATGCCCGGGACTACTTCAAATTCCCGCGGGGCAGCGTGAGCGGCGAGGCCTTTCTTGACGTAGTTGCGCAGTTCTTCGGATAAATCGGGGTTCCATTCGTAGCCCTCGTTTAACACAATATAAGCCTTGACAATTTCTCCCCGCAGGGCGTCGGGTTTGCCTGCCACGCCGGCATCTTTCACGGCCGGGTGTTCGCGAAGTTTGTTTTCCACTTCCCACGGGCCCACCCGTTCACCGGCGGTGTTGATGACGCCGTCCACCCGCCCCTGGAAAAAGAAGTAGCCGTCTTCGTCCCTGTAAGCGGAATCGCCGGAAATGAACCAGGGCTGAAACTTAAAATATTCTTTGTATTTTTCCTCACTGCCCCAGATGCCCCGCAACATAGAAGGCCAGCCGGCCTTAAGGGCCAGGTTGCCGATTTTGTTTGGTGGCAATTCGTTGCCATCATCGTCGACAATGGCGGCGGTTATGCCCGGAAATGGCTTACCTATGGAACCCAGTTTAATGGGCAGGCAGCGGTAGTTGCAGATCATGTTCATGCCTGTTTCGCTCATCCACCAGGTATCGTAAATGGGGATGCCCAGTTTGGCCATGCTCCATTCCATAACTTCCGGAGTCAATGGCTCACCAACACTTAAAATGTGCCGCAGTTTGGAGAGATCGTATTTTTCCAGTAGTTTGTCTCCGCCGGAGATGATCATACGGAAAGCGGTAGGCGCGCTGTACCAAACGGTGACGCCGTACTTTTCCAGGGTTTCGCACCAGTCTTCGGCTTTAAACCGCCCGCCTTTTATAACGATGGGTAGGCCAAACATCCAGGGGGTTAAGAAACCGTAAACTATCCCCGTTATCCAGCCGGGGTCGGCGGTACACCAGTAAACATCGTCCGGTTGCAGGTCATGCACCCATTTGCCGGTTATGTAGTGGCCGACCATACCATTATGGACGTGAATGACGCCTTTGGCTTTGCCGTCAGCTCCTGAAGCATACATGACCAGCATGGGCGTTTCCCTGTCCACCCAGACCATAGCTTCTGTATCAGGCGCTGCCTGCATTTCCTGATGCCAGTCGATCTCAGTGGCGCTGACATTGCCGCCTTTTTCATTGTCAACTACAAAGACATGTTTTAAGGCCGGCAGGTGTTGTAAAGGCAGGCGGCTTTTCAGGTCCGGTGAAGTTACTACAGCGACAGCTTCGCAATCGCCGAGTCTGTCTTTTAATGCTTCTTCCATAAAGGCTTCAAACAGGGGAACCACAATGGCGCCGATTTTCAAAATGCCCAGAAAACTGATGTAAAGCTCGGGGCTCCGGGGTAGGAACATACCTACCCGGTCACCTTTTTTTACGCCAAATTTTTTTAAGACATTGGCAAATTTATCTGATAATTTTTTTAGTTGGCCGAAAGTATATTCTTCTACGCGCGGCCCGTTGGTATAGTAAAGGGCTGTTTTGTCTGCCAATCCTTTTTCCGTCACATTGCGGTCAAGAGCCTCGTATGCTATGTTAATGCGCCCCGTTTCAAACCAACTGAATTCTTTTTCCACGGAGGCAAAGTCAAAGTTTTTGTATACTTTTTCATAGTTGTCCAGGTTATGCGGCCCCGGTAGAGCCTGAATTAAATTTCCGTCCAAGAAAGATCCCTTCCCTCAATTGATTTTGGCAATAGACAAAAGTGGCGGCCTTATAAATTTGTCACCTCCTCATAGGCCGGTAGTTAATTGTAATATGTCTATATATTTTGACATTTCTGCATTTAAATTGTAAATCCTTCCAAATTGCATGATTTAGACCATGAAAAATTTAGCAGGGTTTTGGTTTGCGGCAGCGAAAAAAGTAGATACTTAAAAATTAAGGGACAAATAATACTGACAGTGGTGATACAGATGGACCTTTTCGAATTAAACCGGCAGAATCAGTTAAAAAAAGAAGCCCCTTTGGCCGTGCGTATGCGGCCCCGTACTTTGGATGAGTTTGTGGGACAGGAACAGATAGTTGGTCCCGGCAAGCTTTTGCGCCGAGCAATCGAGGCGGACCAGTTGAGTTCGGTGATTTTTTACGGGCCGCCGGGAACGGGAAAAACTACGCTGGCGAAAGTCATTGCCAATACAACCAAGGCCTTTTTTGTCCAGGTAAATGCCGTAACTTCCGGCGTAGCCGAATTAAGGGAAGTTATTCAAAATGCCAAAGAACGATTGGGCATGTACGGTCAAAGAACTATCCTTTTTATTGATGAGATACACCGTTTCAATAAATCACAGCAGGATGCTTTGCTCCCTTATGTGGAGGACGGGACTATTATTTTGATAGGTGCCACTACAGAAAACCCTTACTTTGAAGTTAACGCGCCTCTGCGTTCCCGCTCCAGGATATTTAAATTTGAAAGCCTGTCCAATGATGATATTCGTAAATTGCTTTGGCGAGCCTTGCAGGATAAAGAAGCAGGTTTAGGCAATTACAAAGTTGATCTGACGGAAGAAGCCCTGGAACACTTGGTAGACATTTCCTCCGGTGATGCGCGGACAGCATTAAATGCCCTGGAACTGGCCGTATTGACTACGGCTCCCGATGAAAAGGGCGTGCGCAAAATTACTCTGGAAGTGGCGGAAGAATCTATCCAGAAACGGGCGGTACTTTATGATAAATCGGGCGATTATCATTACGATGTTATTTCGGCTTTTATCAAAAGTATCCGGGGTTCTGACCCCGATGCCGCTTTGTACTGGTATGCCAGGATGACTCATGCCGGCGAAGACCAGCGTTTTATTGTGCGCAGGCTGATTGTACATGCCTCGGAGGATATCGGCATGGCCGATCCGCAGGCTATGCTGATGGCTCATGCGGCCTGGAATGCTTTGGAAACTGTGGGTATGCCGGAAGCAAGGATTCCGATAGCCCAGTGTATCATCTACCTGGCTACCGCCCCCAAGTCCAACAGCGTTATATGCGCCGTTGACAAAGCTTTGGCTGATGCGGAAAAAGAACGGGCCGGGGAGGTGCCGCCGCACTTAAGGGATACCCATTATAAAGGCGCCAGGGAATTGGGGCACAAGGGATATTTGTATCCTCATGATTATCCCGGACATTATGTTGACCAGCAGTACATGCCCGATAACCTGGTGGGCAGGCAATATTACCATCCGTCAGACCAGGGGCTGGAGGTAGAAATAAAAGGAAGGCTTTGGAGATTAAAAGGAGGCATCACTCACCCTGAAAAGGGGTAACCTACTTTTCAGGAGGTGATGACAGATGCCACAACAACAGCATATTCACTGTACTGTGAATACTTGCCATTACTGGGCTTCAGGGAACAAGTGCGATGCCAGTGAGATAGTGGTGGTTTCCGATGCCTTTGCTGCTGCAACGCCAGACAGGGTTGATGCCACCCAGGCCGTAAATTTGGACCAGACGCCAACGGGCAATTGTATGGAGACCTGTTGTAAAACCTTTGTCAGAAAGGGTTCCGGTGACGAACGGCTGGACGGCATTTATAAACAAAGTTAAAGGCATTTTGCTGATCTCCGCCGATTAATGGCAAAGAAGTTTGTAGAAACAGGGGAGGTTAAATGGTTTTGGACAACATTTAACCTCCCCAGATTTATCCTAACGACTGTCAACAGCATGAGACATCTTGACGATGTCTTTGGATAAGAAAAAGCGTAGATGACCAAAATAAGATTGAACAATTATAAAAAATCTTAGTATTTTAGTTGGAATTTTTCTTGACCAGAAAATAACTGTATGCTAATATATTGCTAAAACCATAACCGAGTGCAACACTAGGAATTAAACGATTAAAAGGGGGAGAGGCCTTGAAAGTTTCTACTAAAGGGCACTATGGGGTGCAAGCAATGTTTGACCTGGCGCAACATTTCGGTGAAGGCCCCGTTTCCCTGAAAAGCATTGCCGAAAGACAGGGGCTTTCGGAGCCTTATTTGGAGCAGTTGATTGCCGTTTTACGTAAGGCCGGTTTGGTAAAAAGTGTAAGGGGTGCGCAGGGCGGCTACATTTTGGCCAGGGAGCCCAGAGATATTAAAGTTGGAGACATAATCAGGGTTTTGGAAGGACCTATAGCTCCTGTGGAGTGTGTTAGCCAGGATGACCCGGAACACTGCCTGAAATTTGATTTTTGTGTGACGAAAAGTGTTTGGGAAAAGGTAAAAAAAAGTATTGAGGAAGTGTTGGATTCAATCACATTGGCAGATATGCTAAAGGATGCAGAAGAAGCCCAAATGGCTCAGGGTTACATGTATTATATTTAAAGTATGAGACCCAATATTATAGGAGGAGTTGACTACGTTGGAAAAGATTTACCTTGACCACAGTGCAACAACACAAACTGACCCCGAAGTGGCCAAAGTGATGTGTGATTTTATGGTTAATCATTTTGGCAACCCGGCGAGCGTCCATTCCTTTGGGCGGGAAGCAAAGAAACACCTGGAAGATGCCCGGGAACGAGTTGCTAGGTGTATTGGGGCCGAACCCAGCGAGATAATATTTACCAGCGGCGGTACGGAAGCTGACAACTTGGCTATCAGAGGCGCGGCCTATGCCAACAGGAAAAAGGGTAACCATATCATAACTTCAACCATAGAACATCACGCCGTATTGGATACCTGCAAATCACTGGAAAAAGAAGGATTTAAGGTAACCTATATTCCCGTGGATGAACACGGGTTGGTAAATGTCGCTGACGTGGAAAAGGCCATCACCGATGAGACAATTTTGATTACTATCATGCATGCCAATAATGAAATCGGTACCATTCAACCTATTAAGGAAATCGGGGCGTTAGCCAGGGAAAGGGGAATATTGTTTCACTCCGATACCGTACAGACAGTAGGTAAAATACCCGTTAATGTTGATGAATTAAATTTGGATATGCTTTCCGTCTCTGCCCACAAGTTCTATGGACCCAAGGGGGTTGGCTGTTTGTATATGCGCAAAGGCGCCAGGGTTTTACCGATTACCTTTGGCGGTTCCCAGGAGCGTAACAAGCGCCCGGGCACAGTAAATGTTCCGGGGATTGTCGGGTTTGCCCTGGCTATGGAAAAAGCCGTAAATTCCCTGGATGAGCAGATCCCTTACCAGACCAGACTGCGAGACAAGCTCATCAAAGGCATTATGGAGCGGGTAGAGCACGTCAGGCTCAACGGCCACCCGACCAAACGTTTGCCGAACAATGTTAATATGAGTTTTGAATTTGTTGAAGGCGAATCTCTGCTTTTAAGCCTGGATATGAAAGGAATAGCCGCTTCCAGTGGTTCGGCCTGCACTTCCGGTTCTCTTGACCCTTCGCATGTCTTGCTGGCCATAGGACTGCCCCATGAAATAGCTCATGGGTCGGTACGGATGACCCTTGGGAAAGATAATACGGAGGAACAGATAGATTACGTTTTGGAGGTTTTGCCAGAGATTGTGGACCGTCTCAGGGCCATGTCTCCTTTATACCAAAAGAAAAAGGAGTGTTGTCCGAATGTATAATGAAAAAGTAATGGACCATTTTACCAATCCCCGGAACGTGGGAGAAATTGAAGAGGCCAGCGGAATTGGCGAGGTCGGCAACCCTACCTGTGGCGATATTATGCGCATCTCTATAAAAGTAGAGGACAACATAATCAAGGATATAAAATTCAAGACTTTCGGCTGTGGCGCGGCCATCGCCACCAGTAGCATGGTAACGGAAATGGTTAAAGGTAAAACCATTGATGAAGCGCTGGAAATTACCAATAAAGCGGTGGCCGAAGCTTTGGGCGGGTTACCGCCGCAAAAAATGCACTGTTCTAACCTGGCGGCTGACGCCCTACATAAGGCAATTGAAGATTATAAGAACAAAGCGGCCGGTGGCCAGTGACAGGAGGTATTATGCCAAAAAGCAAAGTGGTTGTAGCTATGAGCGGCGGTGTTGACAGTTCTCTCGCCGCTGCTCTTTTACAGGAACAGGGTTATGATGTCATCGGTGTCACCATGCAGATCTGGCCTGCTGAAGAACAGGCCGAGGGCGGCTGCTGTTCCCTGGCGGCTGTTGAAGATGCCCGCAGGGTAGCCGACACTTTGGGAATTCCCTATTATGTGATGAATTTCCGGGATCTGTTCCGGAAAACGGTGATTGCCGATTTCTGTGCTGAGTACATGGCGGGGAGAACGCCTAATCCCTGCATTGTCTGCAACCGTAAAGTCAAATTTGAAGCCTTGTTACAAAAGGCTCTTGCTTTGGGCGCCGAGTACATTGCTACGGGGCATTACGCCCGGCTATCTTATGATGAGGCCCGGCGCCGTTATCTGATGAGGCGTGCCCTGGACAGAGGTAAAGACCAGACCTATGCCTTGTATAACCTCACCCAGTACCAGTTGAAACATACCCTTATGCCTTTGGGAAATTATACAAAAGCCGAGGCCAGGGAGATGGCGGCTAAATTAGGTCTTAGAGTTGCCAATAAACCTGATAGTCAGGAGATATGTTTCGTTACTGATAACAACTACCGCCGGTTCCTGGAAGAAAACGTTGACCAGGAAATTAAACCCGGACCCTTTTTGGACCTGGAAGGTAACGTACTGGGCCGGCATGAGGGCATTCCTTTTTATACAATAGGACAGCGCAAGGGATTGGGCATTGCCCTGGGGAAGCCCATGTACGTGGTAGATATTGACCCCGAACGCAATGCGGTAATTTTGGGCAGTAATGAGGATGTCTTCGCCCGGGGATTAATCTCAACGGACAATAACTTTATTTATATTCCAGAATTGAAGGACCCCATGGAAGTAGAGGTGAAAATACGGTACAGCGCCCAGCCGGCCAAAGCCATAATTTATCCTCACGACGATGGGGTGAGGGTAGAATTTGAAAAACCCCAACGGGCCGTGACACCGGGTCAGGCAGCCGTTTTTTATAAGGATGACTACGTTGTCGGCGGTGGCACCATCAAGCAGCGAATCAGCTAGGGTGCCAAAAACATGCGCTTTTATAAGCGCATGTTTTGTTTTCTACAGGGCCATACTAACACTGAAGGATGGTGGCAGAACATTATGGGAGTATTGGCTGAATTGGCTATGGGGCTGGGATTGGCCGGTGCGGCTGGTATTCGAGCCAGGTACCCGCTGTTGTTTTTGGGCCTGCTGACTCGTTATACCGATAAGGTATTTTTGAGAGAACCTATAAGTTTTTTAGGCAGTTGGTTTATCTTATTATTGGCGGTCACGGCATTAATCTTGGACTTTTATGCTGCCATGTTTTCTGAAGGCGCTGTTGGCTATGAAGGGATAAAAGTTGTTATCAGAGTGTTGGCCGGCGCAATAGTTTTTGCGGGTCTTGTCAATTTGTTTTCCCTGTTTATCGGTTTTCTTTTTGGCGGAGCCGTGGCCTTGGTTTCTTATTTGGCAGTTATGAAAGTAATTCCAACAGTACTCAAAGTAGGCGATACACAAAAAACCGAAACATTTATGGACCTGCTGGCTTTGGCGGCCACTGTGCTATTAATTATCTTCCCGTTTATAGCTTATGTTGTTTGGACATTGTTAATCCTACTGCTGTTCAGAAGCCGGATAAACGTACCGGCCGACCAGAGGAGGGTCCGTAACTTGCGATTATGGAAAAATTAAGAAAAGGCCGTGAATTAATAGGACTTTCTGTAGTTGAATTAAATTCGGGAAAAAACCTGGGTGAAGTAAAAGACATTTTATACAGTCCTATTGAAAATAAAGTTATGGCCTTCTTGATAGCTGATAACGGCTGGTTCTGGGGAGCCAAAGTTCTCCCCTACGAAGAGGCCCTTTATATTGGGCGGGATATGGTGATGGTCAGTGATGCCGGCAAAATTCATAATACCAAATACCATTCTGATTATAACAAGATGTATCAGGATAGAATAGACATAAGGGGTTGTCAGTTAATATCGGGCGCCGGGGAAATAATGGGTACCATTCAGGATATAATTATAAACCCTGCGGGAAGGATTACCGGTTACGAACTTTCCAACGGAGTAATTGACGATATCCTGAAGGGCAGAAAAGTCTTGGCGGTTCCTGATAATATGGTTATTTCCGATGATGTGGTGATCGTCACCGCCGGCACTAATGTAAAAAATAGTATTTAGTCTCGAAAGGAGTGTACCCGGATGGGCTGTCCTGTATGTGGAAGCAAAGCAGTTGGCAAGGTAGGCATGGATCAGTATTATTGCTGGGATTGCTGTGTGGAGTTCAGGCAAAACAAAAACGAACTCAACATTTTTGAAGTTGCGGAAGACGGGTCTTTAATTGCTTATGGCCAGGACAAATTCGAAGGTTAAGTATTTCAAGGGGGTGAAAAGATGCGGAAAGGCTTTTTCAACGGTTTACTTGCCGGCGGAATTTTAGGCGCGATCATGGGAATGTTTATGTCGCCCCAACTGAAAAGAGATATCTTGGCTGAGGGCAGAACTGTTAAACGACAGGCCCGCAGGACGATGAAAGGAATGAAAAAAACTTTCAGAGATTTCTTGGAATAAATCTTAGAGGTGGGGTTATCCTCACCTCTTTTCAACGGGGATAAGGCTGTGAAGGGATTGCAGTTAACCAGGAAAAAAATTTACAGATTAATTTTCTTGATAACAGTTCCGGTATTAACGGGTTACCTATTATACAGGGTGCGGCGGATCATAATACCCTTTGCCCTGGCCGTATTAATTGCGTATTTGTTAAACCCATTTGTCAACATGCTTGAAAGTAGGCGCCTCCCCAGAGGGATAGCTATTCTGTTGGTATATGCCCTCGTATTTGTATTTATTACCGGGCTGGTTACTGTAGGGATTCCGGCCATCATGGATGAATTGACTTCCTTTGCCCGGGCAGTACCGCACTTTACCGGGGAGGTACAGTCGATTGTGCACGAAGCGGAAGCCAGGTATTCCCGTTTTGTTCTGCCGGACCCGGTAAAAAAGGTTTTTGACCAAAAGATAAAACTGGTGGAAGCTCAACTTATCTCACTGACCGGGGAACTTGCCGAAGGAGTGGTCGGCATATTTTCTCACCTTTTCAGCCTTATTATCGCCCCGGTCTTTGCTTTTTACCTGCTCAAAGATTCGGGAAACATTAAAAAAAATTTCCTCGCTTTGCTGCCGGCGGGATGGAGAAATGACGTGCAGGCCTTAACGGTGGACATAAACGAAATCTTCAGCAAATACATCAGGGGGCATTTGCTGGTTTGTGTCATAGTAGGGTTTCTTACGGGTGTGGGCTATGCTCTGGTAGGCCTCGAATATGCTTTTATATTAGGCATTTTTGCGGGCATTGCCGATCTGGTTCCATATTTCGGACCTTTTATAGGGGCTTTGCCTGCTCTTATGCTGGCTTTATTAGAATCAAGGGTAATGGCTTTGAAAGTGTTAATTATGGTATTGGTTATCCAGCAAATAGAGAATTCTGTAATTTCCCCCAAAATTATCGGAGACAGTTTGGGGTTGTCTCCGCTGGTAGTCATTATTGTTCTCATGGCCGGCGGGGAACTGTACGGCCTATTGGGGCTGCTTCTGGCTGTTCCGGTTACTGCGGTATTAAAATGCCTCATAAGATATATGTACCTGAAATTAGTGGATTGAAAATTGACATTAATTGGCCTTTTCTGTATAATTGATACCGAACTGGAAATAGGTAAAGCTATGACGGGCAGGAGTACTCTTACCATTGGTATCCCAGAGAGGAGGCTAAATGCTGAAAGGCTTCTATACCGGGTCAGGGGAAGCAGGCTCTGAGTTTTTATGCCGAAAAGACGAAAGTTAGGTATAAACGTGGTGGCACGTTACAGCCAACAGAGGGACCGGCCGCAGCCGGTAACCAGGGTGGTACCGCGAAACAGACCTTTCGTCCCTGGAGTGGCTTTGCCCTTCCAGACGAAAGGTTTTTTAGTTTGAAATTTTTTCAATGTCTTGGTAAGGGAGGAATGGGTTTTGACAGGAAATGAAATACGTGAAAAATTCCTGAAATTTTTTGAGAACAGGGGACATACCATTATCGCCAGTTCTTCGCTGGTTCCCCATGATGACCCAACGCTATTGTTCACTAATGCCGGTATGAACCAGTTTAAGGAAGTATTTCTGGGCCTGGACCGGCGGCCCTATAAAAGAGCCACTACTTCCCAGAAGTGTGTAAGGGCCGGGGGCAAGCACAACGACCTGGACACGGTGGGACGTACGGCCAGACACCATACTTTTTTTGAGATGCTGGGTAATTTCTCCTTTGGGGATTACTTTAAGCGAGAAGCCATTACATATGCGTGGCAGTTCCTGACGGAGGAGTTGGGTCTGCCGAAGGACAGGCTTTATGCGACTGTTTACAGGGATGATGAGGAGGCAGCCCAACTGTGGCAGGAAATCGCCGGTTTACCGCCTGAGCGGGTTATCAGGCTGGGGGAGAAAGACAATTTCTGGTCCATGGGCGATACAGGACCGTGCGGGCCCTGTAGCGAGGTGCTTATTGACCGGGGTGAAGAGTTCAAGTGTGCAGCCGATAATTGCGCTATCGGCGCATGTGATTGCGACCGCTGGCTGGAAATATGGAACCTGGTATTTATGCAGTACAACCGCGACGAATCCGGGGAAATGACGCCTCTGCCGAAACCAAGTATTGATACCGGCATGGGCTTGGAGAGAATTGCTTCTGTTATGCAAAAGGTGAATAGCAATTTCGATACTGATTTATTTAAACCCATCATGGCCAAAGTCGAAGAATTGAGCGGCTCTGTATATTATCAAGACGAACGGGGCTTTCCGTTCCGGGTGATTGCCGACCATGCCAGGGCTTGCACCTTCCTAATCAGCGACGGCGTACTCCCGAGCAACGAGGGCCGTGGCTATGTGCTGCGCCGGATACTCAGGAGGGCCGTAAGATTTGGGAAGGTTCTGGGTATAGAAAAGCCTTTCCTTTACCAGATGGTTGGCGTTGTTGCTGATTTGATGGGTGATGCTTATCCTGAGATCAGGGAAAAGCAGACTTACGTGGAGCAGGTTATCAAAATTGAAGAGGAACGTTTCCATGAAACCCTCCATGAAGGTATGCGGCTGGTCAGCGACATAGTTGAGAAGGTCAAGGCCGAAGGCCGGCAATCCATTTCCGGGCAGGAAGCGTTTCTCTTGTACGATACTTATGGGTTTCCGCTGGATTTGACGGAAGACATTGCTGAAGAACATGGGCTGACTGTTGATAAAGACGGATTTGCCGCCGCTATGGAGGAGCAAAGAACCAGGGCCAGGGCTGCCCGCCAGGATGAAGCCATGCTTGCCGGTCAGGAGTTATATGCCGAGGTGGGTCAGAAGCTGGGGGCTACAGAATTTACCGGCTACAGTGAATTGGAAACCAGAGCCAATGTGGTGGCCTTGATTGTTGACAAAAAGTTCCGGCATGAAGTCAGGGCAGGCGAACAAGTCGAAGTGATTATGGACAGGACCTGTTTCTACGGGGAAAGCGGCGGTCAGGTGGGCGACCGGGGGATACTGGAGTCCAATCGTGGCGCGGTAATTAAAGTAACTGACACTAAAAAGACCTTTAACGGGCTGACAGTCCACCTGGGTGTGGTAGAAAAGGGTAGTGTATCCTTTGGCGACGTGATGGATGCCAGGGTTGACGCCCGGAGAAGGAAACAGATTGCCCGGAACCATTCCGTTACTCATCTGCTGCACAAAGCCCTGAAGGAAGTACTTGGCGACCACGTAAACCAAGCCGGGTCTTTGGTGGAACCCGAACGCTTACGTTTTGACTTTACCCACTTCCGGGCAGTAACGCCCGAGGAGCTGCAAAAAGTAGAGGACCGGGTAAACGAAATGATATTGGCCAATTTGGACGTGCATGCTTTTGAAACTTCCCTCGATGAGGCAAAGGCCCTGGGCGCCACAGCCCTTTTTGGCGAAAAATACGGCGAAAAGGTCAGGGTTGTCAAGATGGGTGACTACAGCATGGAGCTTTGCGGTGGTACCCACCTGCGCAGTACCGGTGAAGCCGGCCTGTTTAAGATTTTGAGCGAAAGCGGTATAGGGGCTGGATTACGCCGGATTGAAGCTGTTACCGGCGAAGGGACTTTAAGGTATATTGCTGAACAAGAAGCCAGGTTAAAAGATATTGCCAGACTGGTAAAATCGTCTCCCGCCGAAGTTGTGAAGCGGGTAGAGAACATAGTGGACAACCTCAGGGAAAAGGAAAAGGAATTGGAACAACTGCAAGCCAGGCTGGCCAGGGAAGAATCCCAAAACCTGATGGACAAGGTCAAGGAGGTCGCCGGAGTAAAAGTACTTGCGGTACCTACCGGCGCACCGGATATGGATGCCTTGCGCCATATGGGGGATATGCTGCGGGACAAACTGGGCAGTGGTATAGTCGTGCTTGGTGCAACTCTAGGCGATAAAGTAAACTTTGTGGCTATGGTTACCAAGGACCTGGTGGCCAAAGGGGCCCATGCCGGCAATATCATCAAAGAGGTAGCCAGGGTAGCCGGTGGAGGGGGCGGCGGCCGGCCCGATATGGCGCAGGCCGGCGGTAAAGACCCGGCGAAGCTGGAGGCAGCGTTACAGAAGGCCTACGAGGTTATTGAACAGCAGTTGCAAGGAAAATAAGCACGCAAAAACCCTGTCCCGGTAATAGACCGGACAGGGTTTTTACTACCAACGGTTTATTGATTGGCTGATTGAACCAGGTCTCCCGCTTCAATCTGGTCCATTATGTACGGTATTGCCGGAGTACCCAACCTAATGAGATTCTTAATCTTAATATCATCGGGATCGGAAGATTTGACTATATTTGTTACCTGGTTTGGGATTGATTTTAAATGATTGTCAAAGGCTTTAGAAAATTCCTTGGCATTGGTCCAGCCATAATTTTCTCCTTTTAAGTTAAGTTTGGTTATTTTTTCTATTGCTATGGCCAGCAGGTACTCTTCTAAACCATTGTTCGGACTGTTTCTTATCTTATTTCTTAATTCTGGAAGACCGTCAAAACCGTACGCAACCAAGTTATTAAACCCTTCGTTATTTTTTATATAATCGTAGGGATTGGAACTCATGGCAATTTTGGGATCTGCGGAATTATCGGCAACTTCCTCCATCATTTGATTAATATCGTTATTTAATCCAGCCTGAACAACTTTAGTGGACGAATTATTTAAAAATATGGTTACAGTGAGGATAGCAATAATTGCCACACTGAAAAATAGTTTTTTCTTCAAGTTAATCACTCCTTAAAGAAAACATTCTCAAGCAATTTCCTTTAATATTATTTTCTAGTTTAAACAAGATTTTCCTGCAATGTAGGTACTGCTAAAATCCTTTTTGCCACGGCCATTGGGGTGGAGGCATGCAAGAAAACAAAATAACAAATTTTTCAGCGAGCTGGAGGAAATAGTTCCCCATTGGAGAATACTAGTTTATATTATCCAGTTTCAGAATGGAGGGGGCGACCATGAACAAAGGATCTTTCGAGGAAACCATGTTATTTAAGGCCAAAATTGAAGACATTAATGAGGCCAAAGATATATTGTTTCAGGTCTATGAAGCCTTGAGGGAAAAAGGATACAATCCCATAAATCAGATTGTGGGCTATCTGCTTTCCGGCGACCCGGCCTATATAACCAGCCATAAAAATGCCAGGAGTCTAATCAGAAAACTGGAGCGGGATGACCTGATGGAGGAATTGGTAAGGAGTTATTTGCAAAAGTAACGGTTAGAATACTTATAGAAAGCTTGCGGGCGGCTTAACCGCCCTTTCTTGATGTCTGATGAAAAGAGTGAGGATGGCATGGAATATCGAGAGCTTGGCAAGACCGGTCTTCAGGTGTCGCGCCTGTGTTTCGGCGCTTTGACCATCGGGCCGCTGCAGCGCAACCTGCCCCTACGGGAGGGAGCAGAGGTTTTAAGGCATGCTTTCCGCATGGGAGTTAATTTCATTGATACGGCTGACCTGTATGGAACATACCCTTATATTCGGGAAGCTTTGAGGGGTATGGGCAGAGAAATCATTGTTGCTTCCAAGTCTTACGATTATACCCGTGAAGGAATGCGGAAAAGTGTAGAAAAAGCCCGCCGGGAACTGGACCGGGATGTGGTAGACATTTTTATGCTGCACGAACAGGAATCGGAACTCACCATCAGAGGCCATTGGGAGGCCTTTGAATACCTTTTGGAGGCCAAAGAAAAAGGTATCGTCAGGGCTGTAGGCATTTCTACCCACAAGGTGGCCGGTGTTCATGCTGCAACGCGGATTAAGGAAATAGACGTCATCCACCCGTTAATTAACAGAGACGGAATCGGTATTTCTGACGGTTCAGCGCAAGACATGCTGCAGGCCATAAAGGATGCTGCTGCGGCGGGCAAAGGTATATATGGCATGAAGCCGTTGGGCGGAGGGCATTTGTATAAACGGGTACCGGAGGCGCTGGCCTTTGTTTTGCAGCAGGATTGTTTGCATTCCATAGCTTTGGGCATGTATACTAAAGAGGAAGTGGACATGAACGTCAGCATCTTTAACGGCGAGCCGTTGACCAACGAGATTTACCACAAGGTAAAACAGATACCAAAACGGCTCCACGTGGAAGACTGGTGCCAGGGCTGCGCACGATGCACGGAAAAGTGTCCCGTAGGAGCTCTGGCCATCCGAAAAGGGAAAGTTTCCGTGGATAGGGAAAAATGTCTGTTATGCGGATATTGTGGCGCCGTGTGCCCGGAGTTTTGTTTGAAGATAATTTAATTCGGCTTTTACCGCAGAGGGCGCAGAGAGCACAGAGAAAACACAGAGAAAAGGGTAAACTGAATTCCCACCTTAATTGATTGAAATACTATTACCATAATAATTAGAGACTTTAATCTTTGTGTGCTTTGTGTACTCTGTGGTTTGCAAAATTAAAAATGGAGTGGAAATATGCGGGTAATGGGATTGGATGTAGGCACAAAAAGAATAGGGGTTGCCGTCAGTGACCCCTTGCGGTTGACAGCCCAGGGGTTGACGGTTATCAAAAAGGGTGAGGAATTAACCGAACTGCCCAGGATAATCGAACAAATGGAAGTAAGCGAAATAGTGGTGGGTTTACCTAAAAACATGGATGGCAGCCTGGGGCCAAAAGCCCAGGAAATATTGGAATTGACTGAAAAGTTAAGGGAAACTTTACAACTGCCCGTTCATACCTATGATGAGCGCTTGACAACGGTAGCAGCGGAACGGATACTGCTGGAGGCCGACTTATCAAGGGCCAAACGCAGGCAGGTAGTAGACAAGACTGCGGCTGTGTTAATATTACAGGGCTATTTGGATTCAACAAGATGAAATTGCCAAAATTAGTATGAAAGGGGCCACAATAGGAAACAATAGCAATATAACACTTTTTACTGCCATTTGTTGACACTTATTATTATCTAATATACAATACTTATATTAAAGTGAATTGAGGTGATAAAAATGACCGAAGATAACAATGTCATCACCCTTACGGATGAAGAAGGGCAAGAGCATGATTTTACGGTTATTGACGTAATCGAGGTAAAAGATTCCGAATATGCTATTCTTCTACCTATGGGTGACGATGAGGACGAGGAGGCAATAATTCTGAAGATCACAAAGGATGAGAACGGAGAAGAAATTCTTGTCGATATCGAAGATGACGAAGAGTGGGAAGAAGTAGCAGATACATGGGCCAGCATGGTTGAAGAGGACGAATAATAGTTACGCCATATGGCAAATAAATTATTTTAAGTGAATTAAGGCATTTGTTATCCTGCCGGATACATAGGCCTTTATTTTTTGTCATCAGCGCCTTTTTCATGCCGAAGTATGATACCCCAATTAGAAGTATGATAGCCCAATTATAAAAGGAATTTTCTTACCGGCGTATAATATAATAAAAATGAAATTTGGTCAAAAATTATGTTTTTTGTAGAAATGGGGTGAAACCGTGTCATTAAGTACACTAAAAGTTTTCTTGTTGACAACAATAGTCGTGGCAATATCGGCTGTTCTGTCTTTTTTTGTTGCTATAGCGGTTTCAGCTCAGGAAGACCAAATTTATTCCGGGGTCTGGGTGGAAGATATCAGTCTGGGGATGTTAACCAGGGAACAAGCCAGGAATAAGTTAGAAGAGCTGAATGATCAAATTCGTGGAAAAGAGGTTCAGGTCAAATACCCTGGAGGAGAAGCGGCCTTTAAATTAGCAGAAATAGATGCCTCCATTGACGTTGAGGGAATTTTAAAAAAGGCCTGGGAGTATGGCAGAAAAGGGTCTCTTCTGGACCAATGGCAGGAAAGAAGAAGGATTGCCCGTGAGGGGGTAATTATTCCTTTAAAAATTAACTATTCCAGGACTAAGTTTGAAAAGCTGGCCCAAAAACTGGGGGCTGGCGCCACAATAGAGCCGCAGGATGCCAAACTGGTTATTACCCGGCAGGATACAATACAGATTATTCCGGGAAAACAGGGAAAAGTTATTGATACCCAGAATGCCCTGGCGCAAATAGAAGACATACTCAATAAAAAGCAGGAACCTGTTTTAAACCTGGTTCTGAAAACCAAAGAGCCCGAAATGACCACTCAAGAGGTGGAAAACATGCATGTAAACGGCATTATTTCCCATTTTTCCACCTTTTTCAATGTCCAGAAAACCAATAGGGTATATAACATTAAAGTTGCCGCCGGCGCTTTAGACGGGACTTTTATCAAACCCGGCGAAACCTTTTCGTTTAACAAGGTAGTTGGACCAAGGAGCAAAGAAGCAGGGTATAAACTGGCGCCTACCATTTTAAACAATGAGTTTATTGACAGCCTGGGCGGGGGCGTATGCCAGGCATCGACTACCCTTTACAACGCTGTCCTGCTGGCCGGTTTGCCCATTATAGAAAGGGCCAACCATTCCCTGGTGGTCAGTTACGTTCCTATGGGGCAGGACGCGGCGGTAGCTTACGGGGGAAAGGACTTTAAATTCAAAAATAACCTGTCCTCCTGGGTTGTTCTCAAAACGGAAGTGGTCGGCAACAGGCTGACTGTCAAGATATTTGGAGACACTGCCCTGAAAAAAGATGTTCGAATAACCAATCAGATATTGAAGACTTATCCCTTTAAGGTGGTTTATAAACAAGATGCGACAATGTATAAAGGTAAGCAGGTAATTAAACAAAAGGGCGTCAACGGGTACAAGGTCGCTTCTCAGCGGCACATATTCGTAAACGGAAAGGAAGTTCGGGCTGAAAAATTGCCTTCGAGTTACTATAAGCCTTTGGACCAGATCATACTGGTTGGAACCAAAAAAGTTGTGGCTAAAACCAAAACTTCCATTTCTACTAATACCAATAACCATAAAAAGCCCGTGGCCGGCCAGGGGACCCTATCACCCGGCCAGCCTCCTGCGGCACCGCCTGCCAATGGGCCCCAGCCCGAGGCGCCGCAAGGAAACCAAAACAATACGGGCGTGGTCAATTCGGCAGGCTAAAAAATGCTTCGCGTTCGCGAAGCATTTTTTGCATGTAGTTTTTGCGGCCGGCATATACTTTAATGATAACGACCTGTTTGAAAGGAGTGCGGCCATGAAAAAAATAGTGATAGCCGGTCGAAATGACAGTGGAAAATCTACCATTTTGGGTGAGTTGTATAAAGGCCTGAAAGCAAAGGATATCCAGCCTTTGGCTATAGGATCCGGGGTGCAGGATGAAAAGCCCTATTTATTGAAAGGGATTGATGCCACTTATCTTACCATTGCCATACCGGCACCGGGTGAAGATGTTGTTGGAGATATTGAACGCGTAACGAAAAACGCTGTCAACCAGATTAAGGAACGGAACTCGCTGATTCAGCACGCCAGAAAAGCCCTGGATGAATTGAACAAAGTCAGGTCGGTACTGGATTTGGGAGCACTAAGTCAAAAAGACATCCCCAGGGAGGCTGCTTTACCTGATATTGCCCTGATAGAAGCTGTAGGAATAAATGACGGTTATAAATCAACAGCTACCAGAAAACTGGCCGATATCCTTGTTACGGTTGTACCGGCCGGAATTAAAAATGAAATTATTATGGAAACGGGAAGCATTCTTTTAGACGAAGCCGATATCATTGTGGTCACCAAAATAGATGAAACTCCGCGGGATGTTGTGACTACCACATTAAAACTGTTAAAGCGAATCTACAGCCACAAACCAATTATACCTGTAGTGGCCACGCAGGGTGTACATATGGATTTGGTGCTTGATGAACTTTTGAAGCGGTTTATTGATCCACTTTTACTGTTGGACCTGCAGGAAAAAGAAGAAGTTAACGAGGCCTGATTATTCCTTCGTCCATCTCCTGTGGCCCCGAGAGGGCAGGGTATCGATGGGCGATTTTTTGTGGTTTTTCATTGTTTACCAGTGCCGAACATTGTATAATAATGTAGAAAATCGAATTTATGTGGAAGAAGTGATATTGGTGGCACATTTGGGACAAGCCCCTGTAAAAAAGGGTCCGCAGTTTATTTTCAGGTTAGTGACCAAAACATTTTTTTTATTGGCCCTATTTTTAGGGTTAACCGCCGGTGTTGGTTATAACCAATATGTAAATGGATTAAAACCCGTTGCTTCAGATCATGGCGCTGAGATTAAGCTGACTGTTCCCACCGGGGCCACAACGGGTCAAATTGCTGACCTTCTTAAGGAAAAGGGATTGATCAAAAATTCATTTATTTTCCGGGTTTATGCCAGGCTGCACAGGTTTGACGGTAAACTGAAGGCAGGGAATTATACCCTGAATACTTCTATGAGTTTGCCGCAAATAATGTCTAAAATAACTGGGGGTTCGGTGGAGTATATCACTTTTACCATTCCTGAGGGGTTCAATACCAGGCAGATAGCTGACCGGTTGGCTGCCAAAAACCTGATTAACAAAGAAGTGTTTTTTGATTTGGTAGCTAACGGTGACTTTGATTATGATTTTTTAAACGGGTTGCCCAACAATGAAAAAAGGCTGGAAGGCTATCTCTTTCCTGATACTTATAAAGTTACGGCCACAACCACAGAAAGAGAAATAATTGATATGATGCTGGCCCGTTTTGCCCGTGAAGCTACGCCCGAATTCAGGCAAAAAGCTCAGAAACTGGGCCTTACCCTGCACCAGGCCGTGACCCTGGCTTCTATTGTGGAGCGGGAAGCCAAAGTAGATAAAGAACGGCCCAAAGTGGCTGCTGTATTTCTAAACCGCATGAAAAAGGGATGGAAACTGGAATCATGTGCAACGGTACAGTATGCCTTGGGCCAGCCAAAGGCCAGGCTGCTGAACAAGGACCTGCAGATAGATTCACCATATAATACTTATAAATATAGCGGATTGCCACCGACTCCTATTGCTTCGCCGGGCAGGGCTTCCTTGCAGGCTGCTGTGAATCCTGCCAATGTGGATTATCTTTTCTTTGTTGTCTCGCAGGATGGTCGGCACGTATTCAGCAGGACCCTGGCCGAACACAACCGGGCTAAAGCCAAATATATAAAGGAAACCTTTAATGATTAGTGTTGCTGGTAATCCTGACGAACTGTGGTATAATATAAATAATGTGGCTGAGTGTGTGGTTTGGGCCACACATTTTCCATGTATGGGACTGACGAATGGGTGGTTTAATTGGCGCACGTTGTAAACAGGGAAATAGAAAATTACCTTCGGCAACTGGTTCCGGAACGGGACCTGCTCTTGAAATCACTGGAAGAAAAAGCTGAACAGGAGTATGTATCTATTGTTTTGCCGGAAGTAGCGCAGTTTTTGCATTTGATGGCCTTGCAGAGCCGGGCCCAAAATATTCTGGAGATTGGGACCGCCATAGGGTACTCTACGATTTGGCTGGCCCGGGTTGCCAAACAGAATGGCGGCCGGGTGACGACTATAGAAATTAACCAGAGGAGATATGAAAAGGCATTAAACAGTATCAAACAGAGCGGGCTGGAGGACGTAATTTCAGTTATCAAAGCCCACGCAGCCGACATACTGCCCACCTTAAGCGGGACATATGATTTTATTTTTGTTGACGCCGCCAAAGGCCAGTACAGCAGCTTTTTTGAAGAACTGTACCCCAGGCTGCAGACAGGCGGCCTGATCATATTCGATAATGTTCTGGCCGACGGCCTGGTTGTATGCAATGATGAAGATATCGAAAGGCGGCAGCGGACGATGGTACGCCGTTTACGTGAATTTTTAAAAATGATTACCGGATACCCCGGATTGGTAGCGTCAGTCATCCCCATGGGGGACGGGTTGGTAGTGGGCTATAAAACGGGCTAACCAAGTATTAACGGAAAGGGGTTTCAGCATGTGTTTAACAAACCTGAACTGTTAGCTCCGGCAGGAGATTTGGAAAAACTGAAAATTGCTATTATGTATGGAGCCGATGCCGTATATATTGGAGGACACCGCTACGGGTTGCGGGCAGCAGCGGGTAATTTCACCATTGAAGACATGAAAACGGGTGTGGAATTTGCCCATACGAGAGGTGTCAAGGTTTATGTTACCGTCAATATCTTTGCCCATAACCGGGACCTGCCCGGTTTGCCCGCATATTTAAAGCAGTTAAGGAATATAGGCGTGGACGCCCTGATTGTGTCCGATCCCGGAATTTTTGCCATCTGCCGGGATATTGCGCCGGAAATACCTGTGCATCTGAGCACTCAGGCCAATACCACCAACTGGGCCAGCGCGGACTTTTGGCGCCGGCAGGGAGTAGAAAGAATAGTATTGGCCAGGGAACTGTCCCTGGCAGAGATAAAAGAGATTCATGACAGGGTGGATATTGAGCTGGAAGCCTTTGTACACGGAGCCATGTGCATTTCCTATTCCGGACGGTGTCTTTTGAGCAACTTCATGACCGGGCGGTCGGCCAATTTGGGTGAATGTACCCAGCCGTGTCGGTGGAAATATGCCCTGGTGGAAGAAAACAGGCCGGGACAATATTTCCCCATTATGGAAGATGAACGGGGCAGCTATATCTTTAATTCGCAGGACTTATGCATGATTCGGCACATCCCTGAACTGGTGACTGCCGGTATCAGGAGCTTTAAGATAGAAGGCCGGATGAAGAGTATTCACTACGTGGCCACGGTGCTCAAGGCCTACCGGCAAGCTATTGATACTTTTATGGAAAACCCTGAGCAGTATCGTTTTCGGGAAGAATGGTTGGAGGAAATCATGAAGGTAAGCCACCGTGAATATACGACCGGTTTCTATTTTGGCCGGCAGCCGGCAGCCGAAAACTATTCCTGTTCCTATAAACGGACCTATGATTTTGTCGGATTGGTCAAAGAGTACCTTGCGGAGGAGCAGACAGCCGTTGTTGAACAACGGAACAGGTTTGCTCGGGGAGACCGGGTGGAGATTGTGGGACCTAACATGGGGCCTATGGAAGTAGAAATAAATGAGATGTGGGATGAGGACGGACAACCGATTGAAGCGGCACCACACCCGCAGCAAATTGTGAAAATAAAAATGCCGGTCAGGGTAGAGCCCTTTTCATTGATACGCCGGGCCAAGCCGGAAGCGGAACACAAACTGCCCTAAAGGGGGTAAATGATGGAAAATAAGATTTATATCAAGATGGACCCTCGGGACATTATATACCTGGACAATATTATGGAGGGGTTTGACGGCTTGGGCATAGTCAGTACGGGCAACCCCAAAACCGGTGAAGTATATATCCATGTGACGCCTGATACCAGGGATGAGGTGCTGGAAATTTTGCAAAATTTCCCCAGGCCGCTTGTTTATTCCCTGGACAGAGAAGGGCGGGGGGAAAATTCGATGTAATCGATACCTATTACCTGGCCTTTCGGCAGGGAAAATTCCAGCACGTTAATTCCCGCCGAGAGGTTTTGCTCGGGCAGGGAAATCTCATAGGTTTTCCATGCTTTGTCCAGTCGGATTTCCACACTGGCTTTTTTATTGATTTTTATTCTCAGAGAAGAAAAATTGTCACTGAATGCCTGTACACCCACAAGGTTTTCCTGAAGTGGCGCCATACGTATTCGCATCACATAGTTGCCTTTGCTGCGGAGGGGCATGTATACTGTGGGATTGACTGCAAGGCTGCGCAGGTAGTCGAACTGTCCCTGCCAGGTTTCCGAAGTTTGGGACCAGCCCTTGCCCAGGTAAAAACGCTGGCGTCCCAGGTCCATTTTCGGGCCGAAGAAATAAGGGTCGTCCACATAAACACCAACCAGGGAATCATAGCGCCGCGGCGGTTCGCCGTATTTAACGGCAAAATACAGGTTGGCCGGGAAGGAAAAAGGATTACCCGTCCTTTTGTATATTTGTTCAACCATGTTCTTAAAAACCGTATCGAAAGCCACCACACCGCCCTGGTGGATAACGCGACCCCTGAACTGATTCATGAACAGGATATTGCCCGCAATTAAGGCTGCCATGCAGAGGTACACCGCAACGGCAGGCCTTTTCTTTATGTAATCGGTGACTGCCGTTAAAAGGCTGCCCAGCCCAAGGGCCAGGAAAAGCAGGAAGCCGTCAAACCTGCGCATCCCGAAGGCCCATCCGGACCACCAGTCCTTGACCACGCTGTTTACGTAAGTCATGGCCAGGAATAGGAGAAAGATTCTTATGGTTAATCCTTTGTCGCGCTTGAACAGGATAAACCAGCCCAAAGCGCCGAGATATAAAGCGGGATGCCAACTGAAAAGCCCGTGCCTGGAGGAAAGCAGGGTTTCCAACATAAAGGGAGTTGTCCATTTCATAAAGGAACTGCCCTGGGGAATGGTCAGAAACCCTCCGTAAATAATTTTCCAGACAATCATTTGGGGCAGAAAGGCTGCTATGGCTGAGGCCAGAAACACCATATGACCGGCCAACAGATGCCTGATATCGCCATAATTGCGCTGTTGCTGTAGCTTATAATAGTCAACTGCCGCGTCCAGGGCCGGTAGAAGCATAAAGATACCGTTTTGCCATCGGACCAGCATCATTAAACCGGCGGCCAGCCCGAGCCAAAACCAGTCCCGGATATCCCGGTGTTTCCGGGACCGGTGCCAGAGGTAGATGAAAAGGGTTACGGCAAAAAAGGAAACGCAATGGGACATAGACGGTTCAAAAATCATGTAGTATAGCAAAAAACTGCCCAGCCAGACCGTCAGAGTGGCCAGCAGTGAAATGGAAGCCGAAAAATACCTGGTAAGCAAACGGTAAACCAAAAGGATGCCGGCAAAGGCATAGGCCTGGCTGGCCAAAGATACGGCCAACTGGTATGGCGCGGAAAACCCGTCGGCGGGTATGGAACCGCCCAGTTGGTTTATAACCAGCACAAAAAGGTGGGCAGCCAGGTAAAAAGGCGACCAGAGGATGGCTGGCCCAACGGAAAAAACATTGGTAAAATGGCCCGTTACGGTATCTTTCGGATTATAAGTAAGCCAGAAGGCTTTGGGGTAGTGCTGAAAATCATTGTGAAAATCCAAATCCCCGTCAATTACGGCAGAACGGAGATAAGCGAAATAATTATACCCATCGCTGGCTACCCGGCCGCCAACGACAACCAATAAAATTAAACATAGCAAGAAAACCAGGACCAGGACTATGTAAGGGCTTTTGGTTTTAATCAAGCCTGATAAACGTACCATGCCGAGCCTCCGTGAAAAAACCGTTTTTGGTTAACATTCCTTATCAAAGTATAGCATTATTGAGGAAATAGTTGCAACCTGTCCGGGCAGCAGGCAGGGGTCCGAGGGCACTATAAAGGGTTGGGTTGTTTTAAAAAGGATTTTCATTGCGTTGCCGCTGTGGTGCATCTTACTGCAAAAGTTCCGCGTAACAGGGCTCGATTCCCCGTCTTGTCTGAAGACGGCGAAGGCCGCCGGGAAGTTTCGGTTTATCCGAAACGTGAGGCGGCCTGACCTTTTAGAATGCTTGATCAGCCGTCGAGTTCGGGGAAAGGCTCTGTTGCGGAAGAATTTGCAGTTAGATAAACATGCGGCGAGCCAGAAAACCCGGTAAAACAACCCAACCCTTTTATTTAATGTTTGTTTAAAAAACAGCCTTTTTGCCGATGCTAAAATTAGGCAAGGGGGTTGACGGAATGGAATTCCGCAGACAAAAACGCATTATTCAGACCTTTTGGATTTTTATTTTTTGTTTTGCTCTGCTTTTGTGCCGTTTATTTGTTGTACAAATCCGGCATGCCGCCGATTATGCCGCCAAGGCCGAAGCCCAGCAAAACCAGATTATCCCCCTGGAAGAAGTGGCGCGGGGAGATATATTGGATAGAAATAAAGTGCCTCTAACGGGAAGCGGTTTTGTACCTAAAGTAATAGTCTTACCCTATTTGATGAAAGACAAGGTGACCACAGCTCAACGTCTGGGCAGCATACTGCAGGCGGACCCCCAGGTTTTGTTGGAACGGTTTGCCCGCCGGCCGGGAATGCTTCCGAACGAGATTTCATTAAGGCAGGCCCAGGCCATAAAAAGGATGAGGCTGGAGGGTGTACAGGTATATTATATAAAGAAAAGATACGACGTAAATCCCCTGGCCGTCCACCTGATTGGCCATTTAGGGAAAATTTCCGGGGCGGAATTGGCCAGGTATGCAAGCAACCCAATGCAAAAAGCCTACTCCAGGACTGATTTGGTAGGGAAAATCGGTTTGGAACGATATTATGAACGCTGGTTAAAAGGTACCCGTTACGAAACGTACCTGCAAATTCCAACTGATGCTAAAAACAGGCCGCTTAAAGGGCTGGACGTGAAAGTTAACAAGGTAAAAGACCCCGGAAGAAATCATTTAATATTAACCATAGATAAGCGCATCCAGTTGATTGTGGAACAGGCTCTGGACAGGCATAAAATTGTGGCAGGCGCCGTAGTTGTAATGGATATCCGGAGCGGCGATATCCTGGCTTTGGCCAGCCGACCTGTATTTGACCCGAATAACATAAGTTCCGCTTTACAAAACAATGATCAGGGGAATGTTTTTTTGGATAACTGCCTCCAGTTTTTACAGCCGGGTTCTGTCTTTAAACCTGTTGTCGCGGCAGCGGCGCTGGAATTGGGAGCTGTCAGGCCCGATTCCAGGTTTTTGTGCCTGGGTGAACGAGATGAACCGGTTAAATGCTACCGTAAGGAAGGCCATGGGCTGATCAGTTTTGCGGAAGCAATGGCTTATTCCTGCAATCCTGCTTTTGCCCGGGTAGGACAGAAAATCGGCGCCGCTAACTTGATTGAGTATGCCCGCAAATTGGGCTTTGCCGAGAACGGGATCATTGGTATCCCACACGCCGGGGATGCCGGTGAAAACCTGGCCAAACTAACAGAACCTTACACCATTGTTAACAGCAGTATTGGACAGGGACCTGTGCTGGTTACGCCTGTCCAGGTGACGGCCATGATGGCGGCTATTGCCGGGGACGGAATATACAAAAAGCCGCGCCTGGTTATGGGAATTCTTGACAGCAATTATAATTTGACAAAGGCCTTCGCGCCTGATGCAGGTGAACGGGCACTCAGTCCGGAAACCAGCCGTACCCTACGGGAGATGTTTAAGGGTGTAACTACTATGGGAACGGGAAAACTGGCGTATGTACCCGGATGGGGCAGCGCCGGTAAAACAGGGTCGGCCCAGGTTGACAAGAACCAGGGCATCGTTGATGCCTGGTTTACGGGATATGCTCCCCTGGATGCGCCCAGATATGCAGTAACAGTGCTGATTAAAGGCGGCGAGAGCGGAGGCAAATCGGCGGCGCCGGTATTCAGGGAAATAATGGAAACCATGCTAATGTTGGAATAAATTCATTGTCTCATCATTACAATTGCAAGCTTGACTTTTAATTTGAATCAGCTATAATATATATACGTGGTTCAAAAAAATGGGCATATAGTTCAGAGGGAGAACGCTTCCTTGACACGGAAGAGGTCCGTGGTTCGATTCCACGTATGCCCACCATAAAAAATCAAGGCTTCGGAGATTTCCGGAGCTTTTATTTTTGTCATTTTTTATTCCATTCTTCCCCTGAAAGGCTACTGTATACAAAAAAAATCTTACACATATACTAGTAGCAAAGATGGGGGTGGTGATATTGATGTCGGCATCATTCTGTATTGGTGCTGCTAACCATATAGATTATGTAAAGGAAAAACTGGATCAAGAATTTCGGTTATTGGAAAATGACGGTATAAAAATTTCCTGTGAAGAGGGAAAAAAGGGCGACTACGTATTCCTGGAATATAATATTGCTGATTATGGAGATGCCGGTTACTCTGAAGAAGACACAAAAAATATTTTCAAGCATTATGTGGCTAATGCTGTTTCTGATATTATTGTAAATAACTGGGAGCGCACCCTTTTAGAAGAAATAATTAGGGAGAATTATTATTATTTTTCCAAGGAAGAACAGCAGACTATTTCTGAATTTGCCCTAAAACATTTAAATTTAGGTCACGAAAACGGAGAAGCCATGTATGAGCAATTAAGTCGGAAGAGTCTCATTTTAAGACGGGTTCTGGAATACCTGCAGACGAACAACAACATAGTTATCGAAGGGTTTATCAGGTTTCGCTTAAAAGAGTATATTGAGGAATTGACGAAAATCGCGGAAAAAGCTGCTGACGATTATCTGTTGGATAAAGAGTATAAAGAATTTCTTCGCCTGCTCAAATACTTTGTAGATATTCAGGAACCCCGGCTGGATGTGGTACAGGTGCTTATCCAACCTTCAGGTATGTTTAAACTGCTGGACGCATCAAACAAAAGCATTAACTGCGAATACCTGGATGGATTTATTGTCGAGCTTGGGGACAGTGAACTTAATTATGAAGACCTGCTGATAAGCGCCTTGATAACAATAGCGCCTACTACCATAATCCTACATTGCCGGGAAGAGGATAAAATGTTAACCAGTATTGACACAATTGTCGGTGTTTTCGGGGAGCGGGTCAAGTATTGTGGTGGTTGTGAACTTTGCCGGGAAAACGAGGTGCATTTGCAGAAACATTGACCGATGCCGCATATTTCTAAATAGGCACTCAACATAAGTTGAGCGCCGGACTTCCCGGCGGCCTTCGCTATCTTCAAACATGCGGGAACTCCCCGCCTTCCTGCCTGCGGTTTTGCGAACGCAGTCGCTCCTTAACGGTAGCCTCAGCACCCCTTCCATCCTTCCGTTCCTGTGGGTAGCTGCTTTATTAGTGAAACAGCCAGTGTCTTGTAGTCGCAGATAATGCTGTGGAGGTAAAACAATAAGTTGTGACCTGGCGGAGGGAGGGTAGACAGTGTTAACGACAGTGAAGGCTTGAAATCACTGTTTCCGGCATGGACGCAGGAAACCCGGCCATTGAGTCACGGACGACGATTTGGCCGGGTTCAGTGATTTCAACTGAACGAAGTTTACACTGTCTTTGCCCGGAGCTTCAGAGCAACGGTTGTTTTACCTTACAGCGGTAATTCTTTTGGTTTGTTTCGACATATTGCGCGGTTTCTGAATATCTGGTATAGTTTAGTCAGTATCGGAAGCCGGAGGAATGGATATGGACTGGAAGCTTTTAACGATACCCGTGATCAGCGCTTTAATCGGCTGGATTACCAATGTTTTGGCCATAAAAATGCTGTTTTGGCCATATAAGCCTGTTAAAATTCCTTTGACTAATTGGGTTTTTCAGGGGGTTATTCCCAAAAGACAAAAGGAGATGGCCAAAAACCTGGGCGAGATAATTGAAGGACAATTGCTCTGTGTTGAAGATGTACTGGCCCAGTTCAGCAGCCACCGGGTAACGGCCAATTTTGAAAAATCGGCTAAGGAAATTATCAAAAGCCGTATCATGCAAAAGATCCCGAATTTCTTGCCTATTTCAATCCGCCATTTGCTGGGACAGGCGGCCGAGGAAATTTTGGACAGAGAAATGCCGAAAATTATTGACCGTGTTATGGATAAAATGGCGGAGCATCTCAGGGAGGATTTACATGTGGCTCCGATAGTGGAGGAAAAGGTGAATAATTTCAACCTGCAGGAACTTGAACAGCTTATTTTTGGCATTGCTTCCAGGGAACTTAAACATATTGAAGTTTTAGGCGGAGTACTGGGCTTCTTTATTGGGTGTTTGCAGGTTATTTTACTGCAGATACGAGCTTGACAAGCCCTTTGACCAGAGATTATAATGAAGGCATTGAAAGTGGTTGATAAGTAATCAAATGCGAGGAAGAGGAAGAGTAGATATTTTTAACCTTACAGAGAGCCGGGGTCGAGGCTGGAAGCCCCGGTAGGGGGGAAATATCGAAGAACCGCCTTGGAGCATCCCGGTGGAAATAACACTAAACCGGGACGGACAGGCCGTTATCCTGTGATGAGTGCTTAATAATCCGCAGGGGTTATTAGGAACCTGGGTGGAACCGCGGGAAACATACCTCTCGTCCCTGGAATTATAATTCAGTGGCGGGAGGTTTTAATATTTTCATTATTTGAGGACCTGGAGGTAGAAAAATGGCAAAAATCAAAATTTCTTTAAAAGACGGTAGTATAAGAGAATATGAAGCCGGCACAACTATTACCGATATAGCAGGTGATATCAGCCCCCGTTTAGCCAAGAACGCTTTGGTTGCCAGGCTTAACGGCAAATTGGTGGATATGTCCCGACCGGTTAACGAAGACAGTACCTTGGAAATTCTTACTTTCGATGACGAAGAGGGGCGGGAGGTATTTCGCCACAGTTCTTCCCACGTGTTGGCACAGGCAGTCAAGCATTTGTTTCCTGAAACAAAACTGGGAATCGGCCCGGCTATTACCGACGGATATTATTATGATTTTGATGTGAAAGAAAACTTTACTCCGGAAGATTTAGAGAAGATAGAAAAAGAGATGGAGAAAATCGTTCAGCAGGACCTCCCCTTTGAAAGGTCCGAACTGTCCAGGGAAGAAGCCCTGAAGCTGTTTAACGAAATGGGGGAACCCTATAAAGTAGAACTGATTAATGACCTCCCGGAAGACGCCGTTATCAGTTGCTATAAACAGGGAGATTTTGTTGACCTGTGTGCCGGTCCGCACGTACCCAGTACCGGAAAACTTAAAGCAATTAAACTCATGAGCCTGGCGGGCGCTTATTGGCGCGGCAGTGAAAAGAATAAAATGCTGCAACGGATTTACGGAACTTCCTTCCCCAAGAAAAGTTTACTTGATGAATACTTATTCCGCCTGGAAGAGGCGAAAAAACGTGATCACCGCAAACTGGGCGCTGAGTTAGACCTTTTCTCCATTCAGGAAGAAGGGCCCGGCTTTCCTTTTTTCCATCCCAAGGGGATGATTGTCAGGAACGAACTGGAGAAATTCTGGCGCGAACAGCATGAAAAGGCCGGATACCAGGAAATCAGGACTCCCATAATCCTGAACCGGTCTTTATGGGAACAATCGGGCCACTGGGACCACTACCGTGAAAATATGTACTTTACCAAAATTGACGACATTGATTTTGCCGTTAAACCCATGAACTGTCCCGGCAGTATTCTGGTTTATAAAACCAGGCTGCACAGCTACCGGGATTTCCCGATCAGGCTGGCAGAATTGGGTCTGGTGCACCGGCACGAAATGTCCGGCGTGCTGCACGGTTTGATGCGTGTAAGATGCTTTACCCAGGATGATGCCCATATCTTTATGCTGCCGAGCCAGATAAAAGATGAAATCATTAGGGTTATTGATCTGATAGATAATTTTTACAAAGTATTTGGTTTTAAATACCACGTGGAGCTGAGTACCAAACCGGAAAAAGCAATGGGTTCCGATGAAATTTGGGACCTGGCCACAAATGCTTTGAAAGAAGCACTGGCAGCCAAAGGTATGGATTTCAAGATTAACGAGGGTGACGGTGCCTTCTATGGACCCAAAATAGACTTCCATCTGATGGACTGCCTAGGCAGAACCTGGCAGTGCGGTACAATCCAATTGGATTTCCTCATGCCGGAAAAATTTGACCTGACTTATGTAGGTGAAGATGGACAGAAACACAGGCCGGTCATGATTCATAGGGTTGTTTTTGGCAGTATTGAGCGCTTTATCGGGATTCTAATCGAACATTTTGCCGGAGCTCTGCCTGTCTGGTTGTCACCTGTTCAGGCAAAAATCATGACGGTAACAGACAGGAGTAAACAATACGCCGAAAAAGTAGCCGACCGGTTAAAAGAAAAGGGCGTCCGGGTTGAGGTTGATGCTCGTAATGAAAAGATCGGGTATAAAATCAGGGAAGCTCAGGTGGAAAAAGTACCCTACATGCTGGTTGTTGGGGATAAGGAAATGGAAACCGGGACCGTTGCCGTCAGAAAACGTGGCGAAGGCGACAAAGGCGCTGTAAGTGCAGATGATTTTGTGGCCCTAATAACCAAAGAAATAAAAGAAAAAGTCAGGTGACAAAATATTTGACAAGTAATGGGAGCAATGCTATAATAACAAAGTAAAATTTAATAAATAATAATCATTTTAAGCAGAAGCCATCCGCTTCTCACCTTATGACGCCTTACGGTTGTTAATAAGGTTCGTACAGCATTTGTTTAGTTGTAACTGTTGATTTGCAGCGGATGGAGTATGTCCATCCGTTTTTAGTTTTGGATGGGTAATAATCCAGGAGGTGACAATTATTAGCAAGGATTTGCGAATTAATGAGGAAATAAGAGCTAAAGAGGTACGGCTGGTCAGCTCTGACGGGGAACAGTTAGGGATAGTTCCCCTTAAAGAAGCTTTAAGGTTTGCCCAGGAAAAGGATCTTGACCTGGTCGAGGTAGCTCCCAGCGCTAAGCCTCCTGTTTGCCGAATCATGGATTATGGGAAATATAAGTATGAGCAGAGCAAACGCGAAAAAGAAGCCCGTAAGAAACAAAAAATTATTAATGTTAAGGAAATCAAGCTGAGGCCCAATATTGAGGCCCATGACTTGGTTACTAAAACCAATAACATCGTCAGGTTTCTCAAAGACGGCGATAAGGTGAAAGTGACTGTCATGTTCAGAGGCCGTGAAATGGCTCATACTGATTTGGGGAAGCAGCTTCTCGATAAAGTGGTTGATCAGTTAAAAGATATCACCATTGTGGAAAGACAGCCTAAGGTGGAAGGCCGTAACATGGTAATGATTCTAGCACCAAAACAAGACTAGAGAGGAGGAAATTTTATGCCCAAAATGAAAACTCACCGGGGCGCAGCCAAAAGGTTTAAGGTTACCGGCTCCGGAAAGGTGAAAAAAGCGAAAGCTTATAAAAGCCATATTCTGGAAAAGAAATCCGCCAAGAGAAAGCGTAATTTGCGGCAGCCTGGTTTGGTGAGCGCTGCAGATACCAAAAAGGTAAAACTTCTGCTTCCTTACGCTTAATCTCGCGGCTTAGAAGGGCATTGTTCCGGAAATAATCTGTACAAAGGAGGTAATAGAATGCCGAGAGTTAAAGGTGGGGTTACAACCCGTAAAAGACATAAAAAAATACTTAAACTGGCTAAAGGTTACCGGGGTGCAAAAAGTAAACTGTTTCGGCCTGCCAACGAACAGGTGCTTAAATCTTTGGCTTATGCTTACAGAGACAGGCGGACCAAAAAGAGAGAATTCCGCAAGCTGTGGATCGCCAGAATTAACGCGGCAGCCAGAATTAACGGCATCTCTTACAGCAAACTTATTAACGGCTTGAAAAAGGCAGGCATTGAAGTAAACCGTAAAATGCTTGCGGACCTGGCTGTGAACGACCAACAGGCTTTTGGGAAGCTCGTGGAAGCTGCCAAAGCCAAAGTTAACGCGTAAATTCAAAAGATCAGAATGAGGCATGGGATATATTACCCATGCTTTTTATTATTCCTTTTTCCAAACAACCCGGTGGACATCTTCCGTTTAAAAAGCTATGTTAAGTAAAATGATGGAATAATAAGTATTGCTAAGAATATCTCCTTAAATTGCCAAAGGGTTGCTTAATGCTGAAAATTGTGAACAATTTCGTTGAAATTAAGATTGGACATTTTAAATTATACGATTTATGATAAACTAGATTTTATTTTTTTCGACTTATGACAATACTTACTTATTGAGAGTAATTGAAAGGGGACCTCCAGATGGATCTTAATAAACCAAAGATAAAACTAAGTCCCCCCCAGGTCCTGGTAATCGGTTTTGCTACAGTCATATTGATGGGCGCCATACTTTTATCATTGCCTGCAGCGGCAGCTGACGGTAAACCCACTCCTTTTCTGGATGCTTTGTTTACCGCTACATCGGCCGTTTGTGTAACAGGTTTGGTTGTTGTGGATACAGGAACCCACTACTCTATTTTCGGACAGTTGGTTATCATGTTTCTTATCCAGATAGGCGGATTGGGGTTTATGACCACAGCTACTTTATTTGCATTGCTGATGGGCAAGCGCATCAAACTCAAGGAACGCCTGATTATGCAGGAAGCTTTGAATCAGTTGACCATGGAAGGTGTGGTCCGGCTAACCAAGTACATTCTTATTATGACCTTCTGTTTTGAAGGGTTTGGCGCGATTGTTCTCGGTCTAAGATTCATGCAGGATATGAGCCCGGCCAAGGCCTTCTATTACGGGTTATTTCACGCCGTATCGGCTTTTAACAATGCGGGTTTTGACTTATTTGGCGAATTTAGAAGTCTGACGTCTTTCGCCGACGATGTTGTGGTAAATTTGATGATTGCTGCCTTGATTATTTTCGGGGGTCTTGGTTTTACTGTACTGGTGGACATATTTACCAGACGTAGGTGGAAAAAATTCAGTCTGCATACAAAATTGGTCTTAACCATGACGACCTTGCTGCTGGCCCTGGGGACGGTTTCAGTTTTTGCTTTGGAATATTCTAACGACCATACTTTGGGACAATTGAATATGGGAGGTAAACTGCTGGCTTCGTTCTTTCAGTCAGTGACACCGAGAACGGCCGGATTTAACACCCTGAATATTGCTGAACTTCGTAATGCAACGCAATTTTTGCTGGTAATTCTCATGTTTATCGGTGCATCGCCCGGTTCAACGGGTGGCGGAATTAAGACGTCCACTTTGGGGACCCTTTTTGTTGCCGTATGGAGTATGATCAGAGGCGACTCCGATGTGGTAATTTTTGAACGCCGTATTCCCAAGGATCAGGTGTATAAGTCGCTGACGGTTATGTTTGCTGCTTTGACTCTTGTCATCGGGGTTTCCATGTTGTTATCCATAACGGAAAAGGCCCAGTTTCTGGCCGTTTTGTTTGAAACCACCTCAGCGTTTGGTACCGTGGGTTTAAGTATGGGATTAACCCCGGAGCTTAGCACCATAGGCCGGATTGTGATCATCTTGACCATGTTTATGGGCCGGGTTGGGCCTCTCACTCTGGCTTTTGCGATAGCCAAGAAAAATCGGGGAACTGCGTTTCGGTATGCGGAAGAAAAAGTCATGGTCGGTTAAACAATCATCGGTTAGACAAAGGAAATGTTGTGCTTCCAAACAAATAAAAATGGGAGGGAAAGGCATTGAAACAGTTTGCTGTTATCGGGTTGGGCCGTTTTGGTTCCAGTGTTGCCAAAACTTTATACAACATGGGACACGATGTCCTGGCTATTGACAGTGATGAAGAACGGATCGAGGAAATGGTAGATTCTGTTACCCACTGTGTACAGGCTGACGCACTGGATGAAGATGCCCTGAAAGCCTTGGGCATAAGGAACTTCGAAGTGGTTATCGTGGCTATCGGCAAGGATATCCAGGCCAGTATTCTTGTAACCGTAATGCTAAAAGAAATGGGCGTAAAATGCGTCGTTGTAAAGGCGCAAAACGATTTGCACGGAAAAGTGCTGGCTAAAATAGGAGCCGATAAAATAGTTTATCCCGAGCGCGACATGGGAGCTAAAGTTGCGCACAGTCTAGTTTCCTCCAACGTTTTAGACCACATAGAATTATCGCCGGTACACAGCATTTTGGAAGTGGTTGCCCCTGACTTTTTAGTGGGTAAATCATTGCGCCAGTCCGAGCTTAGAGCCCGTTATGAGGTTACGATAATGGCGATAAAAAGAGATGGGGATATTCTTGTGGCACCGCAGCCAGATGAGGTAATACGGGAAAACGATATCCTGGTTGCCATCGGTAAAAACGAAAAACTTCGCAGGCTGGAAAGGGAATAAGGAGATGAAAGAGACTATTACCAGTGCGAAAAACATGCGCATCATGTACCTGCAGTCTTTGCTACAAAAAAAATACCGGGACCGGGAAGGGAAGTTCCTGGTGGAGGGTTTGCGTTTTGTTCAGGAAGCCCTTCAATCGGGAGCGGATATTGAAGAGTTAATTCTGGCTGCCGGCGTTTTGGAAAAAAATCCGTCTTTTCAAAGTATAATATCTGATAAAATCCCCATTACCATTATTGCCGACCAGTTGTTCAAAAAGATAACTGATACGGAGACCCCGCAAGGGATTGCGGCTTTGGTCAGGAAGAAGGAATTCCGCGCGGAGGATTTATTTGTGGTAGCCAATCCCTTTTTACTCATTATCGATAAGGTTCAGGACCCGGGAAATCTTGGTACTATTATCAGAACAGCCGATGCGGCGGGGGTGACGGGGGTGGCCCTGGTGAAAGGGACGGCTGATTTATACAACCCCAAAACATTAAGGGCTACTATGGGGTCTGTCTTCCATGTGCCCATTATTAATTTTGATTCTATAGAAGAAGCTTGCCACCTGGCGAAAAAACATGGATTAAAACTGATAGTGACTGATATCTCCAAAGATTCATCCTCGTATCTGGCAGTTGATTATTCGGAGCCTGTTGCCCTGGTAGTGGGGAATGAAGCCAGCGGAGCAAGCTCCTTTGCCATTGAGAATAGCGATTACCGGGTGGCAATTAAAATGCCGGGCAAAGCGGAATCCCTGAATGTGTCGGTGGCGACAGGAATAATCTTATTTGAAGCAGCGCGGCAAAGAGCTTGCGGACAGGCTTAAACCGACTTGTAAAACCGGTATTCATGTGATATAATCAGAGGCAAAGGTCCCCCAAAAACCGCTGAAAGGTTGTGGTTAAATGTTTTTAACCGCCGAATTTTTTTGGAGGATATTTGAAGCTACTGGTTCTATCACTGCCTACATTTTATACAAAAGGCTAGCTGTTCATTAATGGCAGCCGGCATATATATACAGAAAAGCGTTGAACGGGAAAAGTACCTTAAAAAGTTGCCTTACAGGGACAAAAGGCCGGAGACTGGAAGCCTTTTGAAGGCAATTTTAAGGGAAGTTCACCCGGGAGCAGCCGCCTGAAATTTACAGTAGGGTGAGCCGGCGACTTCAACCGTTATCTTGAAGCAGGTATCAGCAGTTAAATTTTGCTTGTACCTGGTGGAGTGAGTAACCTTGTTGGATACTAAATAGGGTGGTACCGCGGAATATAACTTTCGTCCCTGTGGGCGAAGGTTTTTTTTATGTTCAGATATCTTAAAGTAAATATCATGCCGTGATTATCGGCATAATTTTCTTTCTTTTAAGGCTCAAACAAAGGAGGAGGACTATGCAAGAGGATTTACAGCGCATGCAGACCAAAGGTTTGGCGGAAATAGCCGAAGCTGCAACAATGGATGAAGTTAATGAAATAAGAATCAAGTACCTGGGTAAAAAAGGGCTATTAACGGGTATTCTGCGCGGAATGGGAAGCCTGTCACCCGATGAGAGGCCCAGGGTAGGCCAACTGGCCAACGAAGTCAGGGCCAAGCTGGAAGAGGCCCTGGCGGCCAGGTTGATAACTTTGAAGGAGGCTGCCAGGCAGGAACGTTTGCGGGCAGAAAAAATTGACGTGACTTTACCCGGGAAGGTCGTACAGGTAGGGAAAAAACATCCGTTAACGGCAGTGCTGGATGAAATTAAAGAGATTTTTGTCGGGTTAGGTTATGAGATAGCCGAGGGCCCAGAGGTAGAGCTTGAGTATTATAACTTTGAGGCGCTGAACATTCCGCCGGATCACCCGGCCCGGGATATGCAGGATTCCTTTTATATAAGCAAGGGAGTTTTACTGCGCACCCATACGTCTCCGGTTCAGCCCAGGGTAATGGAGAAAAAGGCGCCGCATGTGCCGGTGAAGATTATTGCTCCGGGAAAAGTATACAGGCGTGACGATGATGCTACCCATTCACCGATGTTTCACCAGGTGGAAGGTTTACTAATTGACAGGAATGTTACTTTTGCTGAGCTAAAGGGAACTTTATTATCTTTTGCCCGCCAGATGTTTGGGGAAGACCGGGAGATTCGCTTGCGGCCGAGTTTTTTCCCCTTTACCGAACCCAGTGCTGAGGTGGATATTTCCTGTATGGCCTGTGGCGGCAAGGGCTGCCGGGGATGCGCCAATACCGGTTGGCTGGAGATACTGGGCGCCGGCATGATTCACCCGCGGGTGCTGGAAATGTCCGGTTACAATCCTGAAGAGGTTACCGGGTTTGCCTTCGGCATGGGTGTGGAACGGGTGGCTATGCTAAAATATAACATTGATGATATGCGGTTGCTCTTTGAGAACGACAAGAGGTTTTTGGAGCAGTTCTAACGTTGCTTTTTAAAAAAATTACCGGCCGTTGGCTGTTAATCTGAATAAAGGAGGAAATTTATGCGGGTTTCATATAAATGGTTACAGGAATACGTTGATATACCTGTAAGTCCGGAAGAACTGGCAGAACGGCTTACTTTTTCCGGTGTGGCTGTCGAAAATATTGAATACCTGGGGAAAGATATCGAGAAGGTAGTCACTGCCAAAGTTGAAAAAATAGAAAGGCACCCCAATGCCGACAAATTGGTGGTTTGTTCTGTAAACTGCGGACAAGCTGAAAATCTGCAGATCGTGACCGGCGCCCCCAACGTTGCTGAAGGACAGATTGTAGCATTAGCCCTGGTCGGCGCCAAACTGCCAGGAGGAATCAAGATCGGTAAATCTAAGCTGCGGGGGGTGGAATCGGCAGGGATGGTCTGTTCAGCCCAGGAATTGGGCCTGGACCCAAAGGGCTTTCCGCCCGACCAGCAGGAAGGAATTATCATTCTGCCTGAGGGAACACCATTGGGAGAGGACATAAAGAAAGTTCTCGGCTTGGATGATGTTATTCTTGAGCTGGAGCTAACCCCCAACCGGGCTGACTGTCTCAGTATGGTCGGCGTAGCCCGGGAAGTTTCCGCTGTCCTGGGGACCGATTTCAGGCCGCCCAGGATTTCGGTGCCTGAAACCAGTGAAAAAATTGATGGCCTGGTGAAGGTGGTTATAGAGGCTCCGGAACTCTGCAACCGCTATATCGGGCGCCTTGTGCGCAATATCAAGGTTGCCCCGTCGCCGGAGTGGATGCAGCAACGGCTGCGGGCAGCGGGGGTGAGGCCAATCAGCAATATCGTAGACGTTACGAACTACGTGATGATGGAATTGGGCCAGCCGTTGCATGCCTTTGATTTTGATAAAATACAGGAGCAAATCATTATTGTTCGCCGGGCCGGTGAAGGGGAGAAAATAGTCACCCTGGACAATCAGGAAAGGGCATTGAATTCCGATATGCTGGTGATAGCTGACGGTTGTGTCCCGGTAGCTGTCGCCGGGGTTATGGGTGGGCTTGATTCGGAAATCACGGAAAATACCGTTAATGTGCTGCTGGAGTCAGCATGTTTTAACGGGCCCAGTGTACGGAGAACTTCCAGGGCTTTAGGATTACGGTCTGAGGCTTCGCTGCGCTTTGAAAAGGGCGTTGACCCTAACGGATGTTTAAGGGCTATCGACAGGGCGGCCCAGTTAATTGCCGAAATGGGAGCGGGAGAGATTGTAGCCGGGGTGGTCGATAATTACCCCTGCCCCGTCGAAAACCTGCAAATTACATTACGGCCTGCCAGACTTAACCGGGTAATGGGCACCGATATTCCGACAAAAACCATGGTTGACATCCTGAACAGGCTCCAGCTTCCCGTCGAGGCTAAGGATGAAGTGTTGCTGGTTACGGTACCTACCTTCAGGGGAGACATTGCCCGTGAAGTAGACCTGATGGAAGAAGTGGTCCGGTTATATGGGTATAACCGGATTCCTACCGAATTGCCTTCAGGCCGCTCAACCCAGGGCAAAAAGACCTTTGAACAGGGCATGCAGGACAAGGTAAGAAGTATTTTAACAGGTTTTGGATTAAACGAAATAATTACTTACAGTTTTATCAATCCGAAAGCCTTTGATATGCTGAATTTACCCGCTGAGTCGGAATTTCGTAACGCCGTGGTGGTGCAGAATCCTATCAGTGAGGAACAAGGGGTTATGCGGACAACTTTGCTGCACGGTATGCTGGAGGTTGTAGCCAGGAACCTGGCCCGGAAAAACAAGGACCTGGCATTGTTTGAAATGGGCAATATCTTTATTCCTGTGGCCGGAGAAAAACTACCCAGGGAAGAGCTTACTTTGGGAGCGGTTGTTACAGGTAACCGGCCGGAAAACTGGAATCAAAAAGCCGAACCAATGGATTTCTTCTACCTGAAAGGAATTCTGGAGACTTTGTTAGAAGAGCTGGGTGTTAAAGAAACGTCTTTTGTTCCTTTCCCGGGACATCCGGCTCTACATCCGGGCAGAACGGCCCAGGTGCTGCTGGCTGGCCGACCGGTAGGATTTATAGGCGAAGTGCACCCTGAAGTTATGGAAAATTACCGCCTTTCCGGTCGCGTTTATGTGATGGAGCTGGCCTTAGAAGAAATCATAGCTGTTTCAGTAAAAACTAAAATGTACAGAAGCCTGCCCAAGTACCCTGGGGTAGAGCGGGATATGGCCGTAGTTGTAAAAGAGGAAGTTTTGGCAGCCGACCTGCTTGCGGAAATCCGGCAGCAGGGGGGGCCCCTTCTGAAAAACGTCCGCCTTTTTGACGTCTACCAGGGTGAACAGATTCAGAAAGGGTACAAGAGTTTGGCTTATGCCTTCCTTTTCCAATCCAATGACCGGACCCTGACGGATGAAGAAGTTAACGATTTGTACGAAAAGATTCAGAACGCTTTGCAGACCAAGTTTGGCGCTCAAATGAGGGCATAAGCAGGAGTTGCAAGAAATTGAGGGATTTGGAAGGAATTTGTCGCCTGATGCCGAATTATTCTACCAAAGATAGTTCGGGAGGGTGGCCTTATGCAGGGGAAAAAAAACAAAGTAGCGGTTGAAATCTTTGGCGAAGAGTATAAAGTGATTGGCGATATGCCCGAAGAATACATTGAAATGATTGCAGAATATGTGGACAAAAAAATGAAACAAATTGCTGCGAAAAATTCCCGGCTGTCTGTTACCAAGGTGGCTGTTTTGGCTGCTTTAAATATAGCTGATGAATTATGCAAACTGCAGGAAGATTATGATACTCTGGTCAAACTGATGGATACCGAAAAAAAGCAGGCCTAAATAGTACACGCAGTCAAGGCTCATGGTTTAAGCTTCCATGAGCCTTTTTAGGTATTACTTGCTTTCTTTTCTGGGTAACCTAATATAGCCGGTACATGTATGGGAGCGGTGGAAAGGTGAAGAAGTTCGGAAATATTGAAGTTGCCTGGGTATTGGACGAAATAGCCGCGCTTTTGGAAATTAAAGGAGAAGATATCTTCAAGATAAGGGCTTATCAGCGGGCCGCCCGGGCAATTGAAAACCTGGATGTCGATATTACCGATTTATTTAGACAAAAGAAATTGAACGGCATTTCCGGGGTAGGAAAGAACATAGCGGCCAAATTAGAGGAACTTCTGTCTACGGGGCGGCTGATCTACCTGGAAAAATTGCGGGGCGAGATTCCGCCCGGTTTGGTTGAAATGATGAATGTTCCCGGTGTCGGACCCAAAATGGCCAGAACTTTCTATGAAAAGCTTGGCATAAGCAGTTTAAAAGAACTTGAGGATGCGGCTCGCGGCAAAAAGATCCGTTCTTTGCCGGGAATGGGCAGTAAAACGGAACTGAATATATTGCGGGGCATCGAAATGCTGAAATCCGGCGGTCGGGGCCGGATTACCCTTGGGTTGGCCTGGACTGTAGCTGATAGTCTATTGAATTTTTTGCGCAGTCTGCCCTGGGTGGTGGACGCGGAAACAGCCGGGAGTACACGCCGTATGAAAGAAGCTATTGGGGATATTGATATTGTGGTCGGCACCGAAGAACCCGAAAAGGTGGCCGAGGTATTTATTAAACACCCTCAGGTGAAAGAAGTCCTGGCCCACGGCAGTACGAAAATCAGTGTTTTGTTAAAATTCGGGGTACAGGTTGACCTGCGGCTTGTACGACCTGATGAATTCTGGACGGCCCTGCATCATTTTACCGGCTCCAAGGAACATAACGTCCGACTGCGGGAAAGAGCCCATAAAATCGGTATAAAGATAAATGAATACGGTTTGTTCAAAACAGATTCGGACGAAAGAATTCCTGTATCGGGGGAAGAAGATATCTATACGGCGCTGGGACTGGCCTATATTCCCCCGGAATTGCGGGAGGACAGGGGCGAGGTGTTTGCTGCGGAGGAGGGTAGGCTGCCGCATGTCATCGGGTACGATGACATGAAAGGCGACCTGCATTTACACAGCAACTGGAGCGATGGAGTGAACAGCATAGAACAGATCGTTGAGCAGGCCAAAAAAATGGGCTACGAATATATTGCCATAACAGATCATTCCAGGTCCCTTGGAATTGCGCGGGGGTTGTCGACAGAGAGACTGACTGAACAACAGGAAGTTATTAACGCGCTGCAAAAAGAAGAAGCAATTCATATACTGACCGGTGTGGAAGCTGATATTTTAGCCAACGGGGATATGGATTACCCCGATGAAATTTTGGCCGAAAAAGATGTCGTCATCGGGTCAATTCATTCCGGTTTCCGGCAGGATAAAGAAAAAATTACAGAACGGATCATTTCAGCCATCAAGAACGAACACGTTGATATTATTGCGCATCCTACCGGACGCCTCATCGGGCGTCGGGATCCATACGAAGTAGACATGGACAGGATTTTCGAGATGGCGGCCAAATACAATACGGTACTGGAAATCAATTCTTCACCGGACAGACTTGATTTGAATGACCTTTATGTCCGGCAGGCCAAAGAAATGGGCATTAAAATAGCTATTAATACCGACGCCCATGAAGTTATCAGAATGAACGAAATCCGGTATGGTATTGGGACCGCCCGCCGGGGCTGGCTTGAAGAAGAAGATGTTATCAATACCTGGGATTACGACAAATTAAGGAGGTTCCTGAAGAACCGGTAAAATACACACTTCTTTATAAGGGTATAATTATTGTAAAAGAGCAGCATCAAAGTTGGAAAAAATGCTACCTTAAAAAGGAATTTTTTGTATTTAAGAGAATATAGAAAAAATATGTGCTTGTTCATAGCAGTTAAAAATAAATTAAGTTTAGAGGAGGATGTGGGTTGAAGTTAAGGGACATATACGAACTGGTGGTCCGGAAAGGTATTGAGAATGATCCCCGGGGAAAAAAAGAGGTCGAAAGGGACCTGAAAAAAGCCAAAGAAGCCTTCAAGGAGCTGAAAGGTACCGAGAAAAAAGAATTTGATCAGGAAGCTCTAACCAACCCGTACAGCGATACCCGTATATTATACGGTGACGGTGACAGGGAGGTAAAGACAGCTCTTGTCGGTATCGATATTGAAGCGGCCGAAATCCTGTTGGCAGATCGTCTAAAAGAAAAGGGACGGAACATTGACCTGGTCATCGCCCATCACCCGGAAGGTAAGGCTCTTGCTGCCCTTTCTGAAGTCATGCATATGCAATCAGAAATATTAGAAAAATTTGGCGTGCCCATCAGCGTGGCCCAGGGCATCATGGTGTCCAGGATCAGCGAAGTTAAAAGAGGGCTCTTGCCCTTAAATCATAATAAAGCGGTAGATGTGGCGAGAATACTGGACATTCCTTTTATGTGCTGCCATACTCCCGCCGATAATATGGTTACTACTTTTTTGCAGAACCTTTTTGATAAGAAAAAACCGGACACCGTAGGAGAAGTAGTGAAGATACTCAAGGACCTGCCCGAATACCAGGAAGCCGTTAAAAACAGCGCAGGACCGACGATAGTTACGGGGTCCAAGGAACGTAAAACGGGTAAAATTTTTGTCGATATGACGGGCGGCACAGGCGGTTCCGAGGATGCCTTCAGCAAACTGGCTCAGGCCGGCGTCGGCACGCTGGTATGTATGCACATTGGGGAAAAACATCGTAAGGAAGCGGAAAAAAACCATATAAACGTTGTTATTGCGGGACATATGGCCAGTGATTCGCTGGGGATGAACCTTATCGTAGACAACCTGGTTTCGCAGGGGATTGATATCATCCCTTGTGCGGGATTTACTAGATACCAGAGAAGTTAAGGCAAATGTGGGAAGCGTGTCTATGGGGCTTGCCGGTCAAGCTGAATAGCCACGCTTTATTGGTGAAGGAGAGATTTCTGCATGTTTAAGCCTGAATTGTTGGCTCCAGCCGGGAGTTGGGATGCTTTGGTGGCTGCCGTGCAGAACGGCGCCGATGCTGTATATGTGGGCGGCAGGATGTTCAATGCCCGGCAGTATGCCAGTAATTTTGACAGGGAAGAGCTGATCCGGGCAGTAGACTATGCTCATGTCAGAGGGGTCAAGGTATATGTTACCGTAAATACCCTGATAGCTGACAACGAAATATCGGAACTGGTCGCCTATCTGAAGTTTCTGTACGAGACAGGCGTAGATGCTGTCATTGTGCAGGATTTGGGCGTGCTGCGCCTTGCCCGTTCTGTTTTTCCGGAACTTAATGTACACGCCAGTACGCAGATGACACTGCACAATACTCCCGGAGTTGAATTGGTCAAAGCCAGTGGTGTAAAACGGGTGGTTTTGGCCCGGGAGATGTCCCTGGATGAGATAAAGCAGGCGAAACAAAGGACAGGCGTAGAAGTAGAAGTTTTTGTGCACGGGGCTTTGTGTATATCCTACTCAGGTCAGTGCCTGATGAGCAGTCTGATCGGGGGCCGCAGCGGAAACCGGGGACGTTGCGCCCAGCCATGCCGGCTGCACTATACCCTGGTTGACGAAAGGGGCAAGATATTGCTGGAACCCGAAGAGGTGGGGAAATACCTCTTAAGCCCAAGGGATTTGCGCCTGTTACACCATATTCCGGAACTGGCGGAAGCGGGCATAGATGCTTTGAAGATTGAAGGGCGCATGAAAAGGCCCGAATACGTGGCTACCGTTACCCGGATTTATCGGCAAGCCCTTGACCGGTATGCCATGGCCCCTTATAATTTTGAAATTACGCCTGAAGAGGACAGGCAGTTGTTGCAGATTTTCAACAGGGACTTTACCACGGGATACTTTATGGGACCCCCGGGCGCCGATTTGATGAGTTATAAGAGGCCCAACAACAGGGGGATCAGGCTCGGCCGGGTGGTAAATTACAACCGAAAAAAAGCAACCATGAGCATACAGCTTGATGAGCGGCTGAACCTGGGCGATGGCATAGAAGTCTGGGTTTCTGAGGGAGGACGGCAGGGTACCGTCGTGGACCAGATTCTTTTGGCAGGTAATCCGGTTGAATCGGGTTTGCCCGGCCAGACTGTCACCGTTCCCGTCAAGGGAAAAGTCAAGCCGGGTGACCGAGTTTTTAAAACCCATGACGCCCTGTTGATGCGCCAGGCGCAACAGAGTTTTACTTCCCCTAAAGAATTGCGGAAGGTAAATATTGCCATGAAAGTCCGGGTTAAAGCCGGCGAACCTCTCCGGATAATTGTTGAAGATACGGAAGGCAACAAGGCGGTGGCCCGTACGGAATTTATTGCCGAAGAAGCCATCAACCGGCCTCTGACCAAAGAAACTATTCGCCGGCAGGTGCAGCGGTTGGGCAATACCCCTTTTAATTTGGCGACGCTGGAGATAAAGATAGACGGTAATATAATGGTGCCTTTGAGTGAAATAAATGAAGCCCGGCGTAAAGCGCTGCATTTATTGGAACAGCAGCGCATAATGCTCAAAAGGCCTGTTGCTATCCCGGAAACCCTGGTGGCTGCCAGATTGGAAGAGGCTGATTCTTACCGGAAGGATAAGGAGAAACGGGTGCAACGGAAGATCATGAGACTTTCGGCGGCTGTTGGCAATAAAAAAGCGGCCCTGGCAGCCTTTGAAGCCGGAGTGGATGTGGTCTATGTAGGCGCCGATGGACTTAATGGGACACCGGTCCTAAAGGTTGATGACCTGCAAGAATTGGCTGCCAAAGCTGAATCTCAGGGGGCCCAGCTTGTTTTTGCCCTTCCCAGGATTACTAAAGACAAAGATTTGGCGGTTATTGCTCCTTTTCTACAGCAGGCCGGGAAACTTAACCTGGGTATTTTGGCAACTAACCTGGGAACGTTAAAAACTGTGCGGGATATAGGCTTTAGCAACATATATGCCGATTATTCTTTAAACGCCTTTAATTCCCAGGCGCTGCTTTGGTTGCAGGACAATGGCGTATCCCAAGTGACGCTGTCGCCGGAGCTTACCCTTGAGCAGATTGAAAGACTGGCTGCCGAGTTTAATGTAGAAGTAGTGGGGCACGGGGCTTTGCCTTTAATGATTTCGGAGCACTGTGTTGTCGGCAGCGTTTACGGTGGGTTTAAAGAGGCCCAAAAATGTAATCAGCCATGCCGGGGGGGCGAACAATTTGCATTAAAGGACCGGCTGGGGATGTTGTTTCCGCTGGTGACTGACTGTTTCTGCAGGTCGCATATTTTTAATCCCAAAGAGTTATGTCTGATCGAAGACCTTAAACCATTGTACGAAGCAGGTGTATGCACGGTCAGGCTGGAGTTAAGAAAAGATTCCCCGGATTACGTGAAAAAAGTTGCCGGTTTTTACCGGCAGGAGATAGATAAACTTATGGAAAATAAAAATACTTATGCCCCTGATCCGGACGCTAAAGAAACACTGGTTGCGATGACGGCCCAGGGTGTTACCAAAGGACATTTGTACCGCGGCGTGCTTTAATCAATGGCTGCTAACCTTAATTACGGGCTACTAAAACAGTAAGGATTGATCGATTGTGGAAGATAAAATGTTGCAGAGGTTGGAATTTCAAAAGGTTATTGAGCTGCTTACGGAATGCGCTACCTTCAGCCTGGGCAGGGAATATTGCGCGGAGCTGCAGCCCAGTACTGATTATGCAGAAGTATTGCGCAGGCAGGAGGAAACTGCGGAAGCTGCTGAAATTTACAGAAAAGAACCTGATGTACCTTTGGGAGGAATGCGGGATACCAGAGGAATCATCAGAAAAGCCAATATCGGTGGCATATTGGAACCGGCCGAGCTCCTGGACGTAGCCGGGAACCTGGTGGCGGCCCGGCGCTTGAAAAGATTTTTTAGTGACCGGTCCCATCAATACCCGATTATGGGTGACCTAGTAAAAAACCTCTTTATCAATAAAGAACTTGAAGAAAAAATCAGCCAGGCTATTGACCCTTCCGGAGCTGTTGCTGATGAGGCTTCCCCGGAACTGAGACGAATCCGGCACCGGATAAGGGAAACGGAAATAAATATCAAAGCCAAAATGGAAGGTATCATCAGGTCACAGGAACATCAAAAATTTTTTCAGGAACCTATTATTACTGTACGGGGCGACCGTTACGTGGTTCCCGTCAAGCAGGAGTACCGGGGGCAATTTCCCGGTATTATTCATGACCAGTCGGCCAGCGGCGCGACCCTTTTTATTGAACCCGTGGCGGCCGTGGAATTAAATAATGAGTTAAGAAAGCTGTACAGTGATGAGGAACGGGAAGTCTTGCGTATCCTGACCCAGCTAAGCGCCTCGGTCAAGGCCTTTAGCGAAGAATTACTGTCAGACGCCAAAATCCTGGGCACCATCGACTTTATTCTGGCCAAAGGTAAATTAGCTCACCACATGAATGCCAGTAAACCGGTCTTTAATAAGGACGGCTATATAAACCTGCGGAAATGCCGCCATCCACTGATAAAAGGCCATGTTGTTCCGATAGACATATACCTGGGCCGGGATTTTCATGTTTTGGTTATAACGGGGCCAAACACAGGCGGTAAGACTGTTTCCCTGAAGACAGTGGGTTTAACAGCCGCGATGGCCCAGGCCGGCCTGCATATTCCCTGTGAACCCGGTTCGCAGGTGCCTGTATTTCATGACATTTTTGTGGATATCGGAGACGAACAAAGCATCGAACAGTCCCTTAGCACATTTTCGGGGCATTTGAAAAATATTATACATATACTTGCAAAGGTCAACGAGTCTGCGCTCGTATTGCTGGATGAACTGGGGGCCGGAACTGACCCCGTTGAAGGGGCGGCCCTGGCTATGGCTATTCTGGAATACCTTTATCAGAAAAAAGCCCGGACAGTAGCAACGACCCATTACAGTGAACTCAAGGTTTTTGCCTTTGAGCGGCAAGGCGTGGAAAACGCTTCCGTGGAATTTGACAGCAAAACTCTCCGGCCCACATACAAACTGTTAATTGGCCAACCAGGTCGCAGCAGCGCTTTTGAGATTGCTTTGCGATTGGGTTTGCCCGAAGCCTTGGTAACCAGGGCCCGCAGCTTCCTGACCAGTGAGGAGATCCAGGTGGCGGACCTGGTAGAAGAACTGGAGAGCAACCGCAGGAAAGCTGAAGAAGAAAGGAGGAAAGCTGAGCGATTAAGGCGCGAGTTGGACGAAATGCGGCGGGATTATGCAGCCAAATTGGAGGCCTTGGAAAACCGGCGGAAAGAACTGGTGGAAAAGGCGAGAGAGGAAGCCGCATCAATAGTGAGGCAGGCCCGAAAAGAAGCGGATGAACTGGTTAAAGAGCTTAGACGGTATGTGCAGGAAAAACGGGCTGAACAGTTGGCGGAGGCTGAAGAAGCAAGAAACAGGCTGAAGGAACTGGAAAATAGCAAAGATGAAGAACTGATGCAGGAAAAAGCCGCAGCCGGTGAAATACCCAAAGGATTAAAAGAAGGAGAACCGGTATTTCTGCCAAGGTTTAACCAAACGGGATATGTGCTTACCACTCCTGACGAAAACGGCCAACTTTATGTACAGGCCGGGATACTTAAATTAGCGGTTCATGTAAGTGAAGTACGGCGGAAGCAGGAGAAGCCGGCCGTTTACACAGCGCCAACGGGAACAGGAAAATTAGTTGTCGGCAAAGCTAAAGAAGCCAGGACCGAGCTTGATATTCGCGGCAAGACTGTGGACGAGGCCTTACCTGATCTGGAGAAATTCCTTGATGATGCTTACCTGGCAGGTCTACAGCAAGTTCAGATAATTCACGGTAAAGGCACCGGCGTGCTCAGAAAAGCCGTAAACAGCTACTTGGCGAAGCACAAATATGTGCAGGAATTTCGCCTGGGCCATTACGGCGAAGGCGGGACTGGAGTGACCGTGATAAAATTAAAATAGGGGCTGTTAATAAATCAAAGTAGGGTGTTAATCTTGTATGTGAGTACGAGATTGCGACACAGAGATTATATCCATGGGAGGTTATACGGTTATGATTATCAGACAGGCTGAAGCAGAGGAAAAAGGTTTGCTGCAGGTGGCCGAACTCATGTGTCTGGCCGCCCGGACAGCGCCGAAGGGAAAAGGGAGAGACCACCTTGAGACCCTTATCATCACTGCGGAAACCAAGACAGAAGTGGCTGCGTACATGAGAAAACTGGCCGATTCACCGAGAGCGGAGTTTTTTGCCCGCGATGCCGAAAACCTGGAAAAGGCGGGAGCGGCTGTTATTTTGGGTACGGAGGTAAAACCGTTAGGGCTTCCCCATTGCGGGTACTGCGGCTTTAAAAACTGCACGGAAATGAATGAAACCGGAGGTATCTGCGCTTTTAATGCAGGTGACCTGGGTATTGCGGTGGGATCGGCAGTGGCAGTCGCAGCGGCCCACCATGTGGATAACAGGATTATGTTTACCGTCGGCAGGGCGGCCATTGATCTGGGGCTGTTCAGTGGCAACATCCGGATTGCTTACGGAATACCGCTGAGCGTGTCCGGCAAGAACCCATTCTTTGACCGCAAGTAAGTCAGGGCTGCCTCAGGGCAGCCCTTTCCGCTTATCCTTTTCCTGGTAATTTTGTGTAGTTATTTCAGGCTGAGCCGGTAGATTTACTTTACCGGGTTTGGCCGGCTTTTCCGGCTTTTGGTTAATTTCCGGTTGAATAATTCCTGGGTTATCCGGGGATTTGGGGTAAACCTGATGCTCCGGAATGGGGCAATGTTCTAAGGGCGCGGTCTCTCCTGCCCCCAGAGTTTCTTTGACAACATACTCGGGCGGACATCCTCCGGTTTCACCCGGACCCGGTATGTTGGCCAGGTACCTGGTTCCTCCGTGGGACGGGTCGGTACAAATGCTGATTACTCTGTTATTAGGACCGTGAATATTACAAGTTTGCGTTGGTACATATATATCGGAAGAACTGTAAGTATGTTCCTTATCCCGTTTCAGGAAAGACCTGGTAATTTTATTGGGACAGTATTCTGTTGCTAAAAGGCCGGAGTCGGCACAAACTTCCACCGAAACATAAGTATGGTCGTTGCATATTTTGGAAGGCGCTGTGCCTCTAACAAACCAGTCCGACCTGATTTCCGACTGTGGGCAGTTTTTGCCGGCGCGTTTGCCGGATAGAGTACAAATAGCTACTTTTACTAAGCCTGCCGGTTTGTCGAAATCTTTAATCTCTCTGTCTTTCAGGGCTTTAGACATCACTTCTTTCCAGAGCTTGGCTGGATAAGTACCGCCGTAAGTGCGGGGCATAGGTTTGGGGTCGTCATGTCCCATCCATACCACGCCCACTAATTCGGGGGTATAGCCGGCGAACCAGATATCTTTGCCCTGGTTCGTAGTTCCGGTTTTGCCTGCCACCGGTCGCTTGCCAAGGCTTGCCCTGGTACCGGTGCCGCGTTGTACTACTGATTTCAACATATCCGTTATAATATAGGCTGTTGTGTCTTTCATGGCTATTCTTTTGCGGGGTTTGAATTCGTCTATGACCTTACCGTAACGGTCTTCTACCTTGATGATGGCCGTCGGCTGTATGTATATACCTTTGTTGGCAAAAGCCCCGTAGGCGCCGGCCAGTTCCAGGGGCGTTACTCCATAGTGGAGGCCTCCCAGGGCGAGAGCCAGGTTTTCATCTTCTTGTGTTAAACTGGTAATGCCGAGTTTTTTGGCAAATTTAACAGCGTTGGTGATACCCGTATCTTTGAGAACCTTCACCGCAACCACGTTTACGGAATGAGTAACGGCTTCCCGGAGCGTAATTGGTCCCCGGTATTTACCATCGGAGTTTTCCGGTTTATATTTGCCGAAGGTTACAGGTTCATCAACAACTACCGTACCGGCGCCGGCTCCTTTTTCGATGGCCGGTGCATAAGCAATGATCGGTTTAAAGGCGGACCCTGGCTGACGTTTGGCGTCCGTAGCCCTGTTAAACTGTAGTTTTTGTGAATGTTCCCTGCCACCGACCAAGGCTTTGATATAACCTGTATGAGGGTCTAAGATGACTAAGGCTCCTTCCGGCTGTTTTAACCCGTTTTTATCGGTTTTGGACCTGGGAAAATTATTGGGATTGGCCATGGCCTGTTCAGCAATGGTCTGAATCTTGGGATCCATAGTGGTATAAACCTTTAAGCCACCCTTGAAGACCTTGTTTTCCCCGTATTTTTCCAGGAGAACATCAGTTACATAGTCGACAAAATAAGGATGCGGGTACTCCTCTTTTTTACCGTCCTCTCCTGAGTTCTTCAAGGTAATGGCTTTATTTTTGGCTTCCTCGGCCTGGGCCTGGGAAATAAAATCATACTTGGCCATCATGTCCAGAACAACATTACGCCGCTTTAAAGCCGCTTCCGGGTTTCTGTACGGGTCATAAGCAGAAGGTGCCTGTGGCAAACCGGCCAGTACGGCTGCTTCATCAAGGGTAAGTTCTTTGACGTCCTTATTGAAATATATCTGGGCGGCGCTTTGGAGACCATACGCGCCATGGCCGAAATATATCCGATTAAGGTACATTTCCAAAATTTGGTCCTTGGTGTATTCACGTTCCAGTTTAATAGCCAGCACCACTTCCTGAATTTTTCGCTTAATATTTTTGTCTGGGTTCAAAAAGGCTTTTTTGACCAACTGCTGGGTAATAGTACTGGCTCCCTGGGCAGCCCGGCCTTCCTTAATGTCTACAATAGCCGCTCCTATTATTCTCCGCAAATCAATTCCTTTGTGGTCGTAAAACCTGACATCTTCAATGGCTAAAAAAGCATTTTTAACCAAGTTGGGCACATCTTGAATTTTAATAGGTTCACGATTTTCTACATAAATTTTGGTGACCGGGTTTTTATTGATGTCGTAGATATATGTAGGCAGATTGGGTTCCAGGGCCTTGGGGTCAAAGGCGGGTACATCTTTTATGCTGGCCAAGACGATTCCCGATACTGCCCCGACCAACAGGAGCCCGGCGACAATGACCAGGAAGAGGAACAGTCTGAACAAGTTAAGTTTACGTCTTTTTTTAGGTTTTGGTTTTTTGTTAACAGGTTTACTGGGTTCTAACGTCATAAAACACCTTCCTCCCGCAAGGGATATAACTCTGTTATTATACCATAAACTCCTGCCAAAGTTAACACCGCTTATCCGTCCTGGAGTCAGATTCCGGAAATATCATACGAAATCACTTTAAAAAAGGTTCCTGCAGCCATCTTTTGTAGGGCTTGTTGCTAATTGGAAACTATTTTGTTATAATTAAAAAATAAATTTTGTTGTGTATTCTGTGGAATCTGTAGAAACGGTAGGAAGGAGAATCAGGGTGGTATTGGACATACAGGAGCAATTGGAGATTATTAAAAGAGGGGTTGCGGAAATAGTCCCTGAGAACGAGTTAGTTGAAAAACTGAAAAAATCGATTGCCCGGAAGAAACCCTTACATATTAAACTGGGACTGGATCCTACAGCTCCCGATATTCACCTGGGACATACGGTGGTTCTGCAAAAACTGAGGCAATTTCAGGAGTTAGGTCATAAGGTGACCATCATCCTGGGTGATTATACAGCCAGAATAGGCGACCCTACCGGGAAATCGGAAACCCGCAAACAATTAACAGAAGAAGAGGTCAGGAAAAACGCTGCCACATATAAAGAACAGATTTTTAAAATTCTCGACCCGGCAAAGACCAATGTTGTTTTCAACAGCCAATGGCTGGCATCTCTTTCGTTTGCAGATATTATCAACCTGGCAGCAAAGTATACGGTAGCACGGATGCTGGAACGGGACGATTTTGCCAAGAGGTTTGCAAATGAACAGCCCATCAGTATCCATGAATTTTTTTATCCTTTGATGCAGGGCTATGATTCTGTAGCTTTGGAAGCTGATGTGGAATTGGGCGGCACAGACCAGAAATTCAATCTGTTAATGGGCCGCCACCTGCAGAAAGAATATGGCCAGGAGCCACAGGTTGCTCTAATGATGCCTATTTTAGAAGGGCTTGACGGGGTTCAGAAAATGAGCAAGAGCCTGGGAAACTATATTGGCATTACGGAAAGCCCCAGGGAAATGTACGGGAAAACCATGTCCATAGCCGATGAACTGATGATCAGGTATTTCGAACTTGTTACTCCTGTATCACTGGCAGAGATTCGGGATATTGAAGAGGGAATGAAGAACGGCGCTCTGCACCCCAGGGATGTAAAAATGCGGCTGGCCCGCGAGATAGTTACTATGTATCACGGGCGTGAAGCAGCATTAAAAGCAGAAGAAGAATTTAAAAGTATTTTCCAGAAGAAAGAGCTGCCCGATGAAATCCCTGAATATGTGTTGGATAAGAATCAACTGGAAGAAGGGGAAATCTGGTTGCCTAAACTCATGGCGTTGGCCGGATTGGTATCGAGTTCCAGCGAAGGCCGCAGATTGGTTATTCAGGGTGGGGTCCGGGTAAATGATAAAAAGGTTGTCGATCCTGCCGCAAAGGTACAACCGGAAAACGGTATGATAATAAAAGCAGGTAAACGCAAGTTTGTAAAAATTGTCGTTTAATAAAGAACCTTGTAGGGTTCTTTTTCTCTTTTGCTAAAGGAATTTTTATACTGCCCGTCGAACTAATAAATAGAGGAAAATACAGGGAGGTGCTTGTTGTGCCTTTAACCCCACTGGACATTCGTAACAAGGAATTCAAGAGGGTATTTCGGGGTTACGACGAAGAGGAAGTTGATGAGTTTTTGGACCAGATAGTGGAAAGCTACGAATCCATATACAAGGAGAATCTCAGCCTTAAAGAGCTGGTTGCTACCAAAGATTCTGATGTCAGTAAGTATAAGGATTTAGAGGAAACTTTGAAACAGACTTTGGTTGTGGCTCAACAAACAGCTGATGAAATGAAGCATAATACTGAAAAACAAGTAGAGGTAATGCTTAAAGAAGCTGAATTGAAGGCTGCCGAGATAATTGGCGCTGCAGAAGAAAAAGCAAGAAATATAATAGCCGGGGCAGAAGAAAAAGCGAATAATACATATAAAAATTTGGAAGACTTGCAGAAACAGGTGCAGGTTTTTAGGATCAAGTTTAAATCTTTTCTGGAAAGCCAACTTTCCCTTATTAATGATGGCGAACACGAGCTTTTTGGAGAAATTTCCATCAACCAAAACGCCGGGAAAATTCAATTGAAGCCACAAACCGAGATGTTGAGAGCTGCCCACGAGGCAGCGGCTTCCGATGCCGGACAGGTGCCTGGCGAGGGCGCTGAAGAAATTGTCGGGCGGGAAGAGCCGCAGACCATAATTAATAAGGGGGTTCTATTCTGATAATAGAACAGCATTCTGACGGAATAACTTTTAAAATCAAGGTTCAGCCGAAGGCTTCAAAAAACGAACTTAAGGGAGTCCAGGGCGACTCCCTTAAGGTAAAACTTACTGCGCCGCCTGTCGAGGGAGCGGCTAACGAGGCGTGTATTCGCTTTTTTGCTGAATTATTTTCTGTTGCCAAAAGCCAGGTAGAAATTATTACCGGGCATACATCTAGAACAAAACTCCTGAAGGTTAAAGGATTAACCAAGGAAGAAGCAGAGAAAAGGCTGAATTTATAGGACATAATTTTTAAAATGCGAAGGTTGAGTTAAGAAGAAGATAAATAATTTTACTAACTAAAATTGCAGAATATTCCAAAAAATGTCGAAAATTGTTGGTGATGGTGAAGGAGGCCTTCGGTTGCAATGAAACTGGGGATTATAAGCCCTTCTAAAGTATTAACCGTTTTCATTAAAGAAAATATGTCCTGTGGTTTATACAGTGAAAATGAAGGTATCAGGGTTACCCATGGGAAACTGTGGGGAAAAGTAATTTGTCTTTTCGAACTTTCTGAGAAAAATGAAAGATTTAGAGACAAAAAGGTTGCCGGCTTACTTTCGGAATACAGGGTGGGTCAGTTATTATCCTTTGATATAGGCAGGACAAATGAACCATGGCTGCAGGAGGGAGATATCGTTTTATCATCGGACGCGCAGTTGTGGCAGGTTGATTCAAAGGGGTTATTGGTGAATGCCAAATCTCTTGCTGCCCATCCCAAACTGATGGACAAGGTACTTAGTGCTTTGGAACGTTATAAGACAGAAGAAGTTGATACTAAAGCCGTAGTTGGTAGCATCAGTACTTACCAACCGGGCGCTGTTGCACCCAAAGGCTTTATCCCGCCACCCAACACTAAAACAATTAACTGTTGGGACATGGACGGATATTATTTAGCGGAGTTTTGTGAGCAGGCCAAGATTCCATGGGTCTTGGTCCGGTTAGTACTTGATTCGGATCATGAAATTGAGGAACTGCCACCCAACTTGAAGTGGGATATGGCTAAAAAGTGTTTCTGGATAGTTAAAGGTGTAGTGGATAGCACCAACCTGGCAAAGGGTGCAAAAAAAGCTCGAAAGTTGACTTAAGTGCCCTGTTAAAGTATAATAAATAGATGTAATTGGAAAATAAAATGTGAAATACTATGAACGGGCCAGTAGGTTAACTTCCGAGGAACAGCGATTCCGGGATTGGTGGAAGCCGGAACCAAGGATTTAACTGAATATCACCCGGGAGTAGTACAGCCTAAAGGTACGGACCAAGTGATCAGAACTGCCGATTAAGCTGTATCGGTTGCACACCGTTAAAGTGCAGGTAACAAGTGTCCGGGCATTTGGGTTCGGAAATTAGGGTGGTACCGCGGGAATCTCCTCTCGTCCCTTGGAGGCGGGAGGAGTTTTATTATGCTTAAATAAATTTTACTGCACGTTGGTCAAGAGGAGGATAGTGATGGATTACAGTAAAACTCTAAACTTACCGCAGACAGAATTTCCCATGCGCGCGAATCTTTCTGAGCGGGAACCGGAGATTCTGAAGTTTTGGGAGGATAACTCCATTTATAAAAAAGTTCAAGAAAAAAACGCAGGCAAAGAAAAGTTTATCCTACACGACGGTCCGCCGTATGCAAACGGTGATATCCATTTGGGGCACACATTAAATAAGGTTTTAAAGGATATAATTGTCAAATTTAAGTCTATGGACGGTTTTGACGCGCCCTTTGTACCCGGATGGGATACGCACGGGCTGCCTATCGAACAGCAGGCAATCAAAGCTTTGGGTATTAACCGTCATGAAGTAGGACCTGTTGAGTTTCGAAAAAAATGTAAAGAATACGCATTAAAATATGTGGATATTCAGCGTGAACAGTTTAAACGCCTTGGCTGTCGCGGGGACTGGGACAACCCTTATCTCACCCTGCAGCCCCACTTTGAAGCAAAACAGATCGAAGTTTTTGGGGAAATGGCCAAAAAGGGCTATATCTATAAGGGGTTGAAACCGGTATACTGGTGTGCCAGTTGCGAAACTGCCCTGGCTGAAGCGGAAATTGAGTATGCTGAGAAGAAATCTGCATCAATTTATGTCAAGTTTGCCGTGAAAGACGGAAAAGGGGTACTACCTGAAGATAATACTTTTATTGTAATCTGGACCACTACTCCGTGGACGATCCCGGCAAATGTGGCCATAGCTGTTCATCCTGATTTTGAATATTCATTAGTAGAGGTAAAAGATAGCGAACGCAAAGGTGAAAGGTATGTAATAGCCAAGGAAATGCTGGCCGGGGTAATGGATGTATTTGACATCAAGTTTTACGACGAGCTGAAAACAATCCGGGGCCAGGAACTGGAATACGTAGTTTGTAAGCATCCCTTAATTGAGCGGGATTCATTAGTCATTCTCGGTGAGCATGTTACCCTGGAAGCAGGTACCGGTGCGGTTCATACGGCTCCCGGCCATGGCTTGGAGGACTTTGAAATCGGTAAGGTATATAATTTGCCCGTTATCAATCCCATTGACAACAAGGGAAGGTTTACGGAAGAAGGCGGTATATTTTGCGGTCAGGATACCAATGAAGGCAATAAAAATGTAGTTATAGAACTGGATAAAGTTGGTGCCCTGCTAAAACTGGAATGGATCAGACACCAATATCCTCACTGCTGGCGCTGTAAGAATCCTATTTTGTTCAGGGCTACTGAACAGTGGTTTGCTTCCATTGACGGTTTCCGGAAAGAAGCCCTGGAAGCAATAAAAGAAGTGCAGTGGATACCTACCTGGGGCGAGGACAGAATTCATAACATGATTGCTGACCGGGGGGACTGGTGTATTTCCAGGCAGCGGACATGGGGTGTGCCAATACCCATTTTTTACTGCGAAGCATGTGGTAAGGACTTGATAAACGATGCCACTATAAAACATGTTGCCGGGCTTTTTAGGAAGTATGGGTCTGATGTATGGTTTGCCAGGGACGCCAAAGACCTGCTGCCTGAGGGAACTAAGTGTCCTTCCTGTGGCCGGACCGATTTTCGTAAGGAAACCGATATAATGGATGTTTGGTTTGATTCCGGTTCCAGTCACAAGGCTGTTTTAGAACAGCCGGAAATTTGGCCTGATCTGCGGTGGCCAGCAGACCTGTACCTGGAAGGAAGCGACCAGCACAGAGGCTGGTTTAACTCTTCCCTATGTACGTCAGTTGCAACTACAGGGAAAGCCCCCTACAAAACTGTACTGACCCATGGTTTCCTGGTAGATGAGCAGGGGCGGAAAATGTCCAAATCGCTGGGTAACGGTATAGATCCCCTGGAAGTAATCAATAAAATGGGCGCCGATATTTTGCGATTGTGGGTTTCTTCGGCTGATTACAAGGCTGATGTTGCCTTGTCATCCAATATCTTGAAGCAGATGAGCGAAGCTTATAGAAAAATCAGGAATACTGCCCGCTATATCCTGGGCAACCTTTACGACTTTGATCCGGCTAAAGATACTGTACCTTACGAGCAAATGGAAGAACTGGATAAGTGGGCTTTGCTGAAGTTACACAAACTGTCCATGAGGGTATTAAATGCATATAGAAATTATGAATTCCATATTTTGTACCATGCTATTCATAACTTCTGTGCCGTTGATATGAGCGCATTTTACCTGGATATTATTAAGGACCGGCTGTATACCTCTTTACCTTCTTCTGTTGAGCGGCGTGCAGCCCAGACGGTCATGTACGAAATTATAAATACCCTGGTAAGGTTGATTGCTCCGGTATTGTCTTATACGGCCGAAGAAATATGGCGTTACATTCCCTATAAGGAAGAAAACCTGATCAGTGTACAGCTTGCAGATATGCCCAAAGTGAATGAAGCTTACCTGGACCAGGCTTTAGAAGATAAATGGGAAAAAGTCATCAAAATCAGGGAAGAAGTAGCCAAAGAACTTGAGAAGGCCAGAAGGGATAAGGTTATCGGCCATTCTCTGAACGCGCAAGTGCACATTTATCCCGACGAAAAACTGAGAGCATTTCTAGCGCCGTTACAAGAACAACTGGCAACAATCTTTATTGTGTCATCGGTACAGATTCACGAACCCGAAGAGGTGTTACCTGAGGCGGCCTCTGTATCAGAGGAAGTGCCGGGGCTTGCCGTTACAGTAAACCAAGCTCCGGGAGAAAAATGTGAGCGCTGCTGGGTTTACTCGCCGGAGATCGGTAAAAATGCCGACCACCCTAGCATATGCCCGCGCTGCGCTGAAGTCGTCGCCCAGCTTTAATAAAAAGGGAGTGTCCCATAAGTAAAAATCTTATGGCGCGCTCCCTTCATTTTGTGACCGTAAATTCAGGGAGTGGCAGATATGTTTCGGAACGACGAGTCTGATGTCCGCTTGTCGGCGATCCGCGTATGCGGGAGCCGGTAACAAGCTGAATTGTTGCCGTCGTGGAGGAATATGTCTGCCGCTCCTTATGCTTTCATAGCTAAAAAGGGGGGCCCATTTACTTATGGGACACTTCCTTTTTGCCGGTCAGGCTGATTTTGGTCATGTAACCGCCGATCTTGCCGGTCTCAGCGGCGGTAAGCCCGGCCCATCCAACTTCTTTTATTCTGTCCCAGAGACCGAGTTCTTTGGCCACCTCATACTTCAATTTTTCTTGAGGGGTAAGGGGGCTCTTTTTTTTCAAGACTCTTACCCGACTCTTGCTTTGTTTCTTTTTCATCAACCATCACCTGAATTTAATATTGCCCTGTGGAAAGTAAAAATATATAAACTAAATGATGCCAATATAATATAGTTAATTTTGCTAAAAAAGTACCTATTTAGCAGGAAAGGGGGGGGATTTGTCGAAAAATAGTATTGTGAAATTGTAAAAAAATTAAATAGATTAATTCAACACTGTTGGGGCCAAGCGGCAAAGAAGGTGTGTATAGTATGATTATAGGCAATATTAGATTATGGGCATTTAATGCAATTGTATTTGCCGTCAGTGTTTATTTGCTTAATCACTATGTTCCGACAGACCTTGGTTTGTGGGTCGTAATTTTGTTTTTTGCTGCTGCTGTCCTTTTATTTTCACTATTAAAGACTTATTTATCGATGGCTGGGGCTTTATCACTGGAAAGCGCCGTTATCATTATTTATGTTTTGAGCTATGGCTTTTCCGCAGTTTGGGTTGTTGCTATCGCTATGTTAGGATTTACCCTGTTCACGAAGCAGTCTTTACAGGATTCTATTCTAATTATCGGTGGACAAGCGCTGGTTGTTTGGGTGGCCGGTTTTTTGTTTGTTGTGGCAGGTGGCAACTTTGGGGCATTGGATTTGCGCGCCGATTATTTACCTGTACTGAGTTTTGTGGCCGGTTACCTTATTTTGGTTTCCGCCTTTAAGGCCATTTACAGGACTATAGCTGCCGATAAACCGGTAGAGGTGTTAATTACAGTTCCTGACGATAGTTTAACCTTGACCGTAGCCGTATTAACAGGCATTGTGGGTACCATAGTTTTGCAAAGCAGCGGGTTACCGGGAATTATCATGATTTTGTTTTTACTTGCTGCCATATGGAAAATATTTAAGGATTATCATTATTCCGAACAAAAATACCTAAAAACGGTGGAGACCTTTTTAAATGTCTCTGAAAACAAAATTCCCCATTTGCGGGGCCATTCCGAAAGAGTAGTCAAGTTTTGCCAAATTCTCTTAAAACACCTGCGGGTAACCAGGGATGAACGCATTACCATAGAATATGCCGCCTTACTGCATGATATAGGGAAACTGGGTATGCCTGAAAAACTGTTGAAATTGCGCAATTATCTGACCAGCGAAGAAATGCAGCAATTACAGGCTCATGCGGAAATAGGCAGGAACCTGATTCAGCAGATACACGGTTTGAGTAATGTGGCCGAATTAATTTATTGCCACCATGAGAGATACAATGGAACAGGGTATCCCAGGCAGTTGGCGGGTCAGGATATTCCCTTCGGGGCCAGGGTCATCGCTATTGCCGACAGGTTTGACAATTTTATGTTTCGTGATGGGTTAAAGTTAGAACAGGCTTGCACGGAACTGAAAAACATTGCCGGAACAGAGTTGGACCCTGAATTGGTTGAGACCTTTTTGCAAGCGCTTATGAGTGATAAGAAAGTGATTATTCTCGATGATGACCGGCTGACTGAGCGCTTGGAATCGGGGGCGAAAGACGTAATTGAGCAGTTAAGGTATTACCTTGATAAATCCTGGGTACTGGAGTCTTTGCGGATGAATTATGTAGCGCTTTATGAAGACGGCCAGATAAAAAACCTGGGGCGGGAAGAAGTGCCTGATTCTATAAAAAGCTATTTGTTGGACTATCTGAAAGAGGGTATTGACAGATACGGCAAGGAATTTATTATCGATTCTGCATCTGCTAAGATTTTTGAGACTTATTTTATCCCGGTTTCAGAACGTTCATGTTTAATAACGGTTTTTGATATGACGGAAATATTAAAAACCGAAAAAGCCAGGGATGAAAGGGAAATTAATATTTACCGGGATGTCATTATGGCTGTTACCCAAGGTAAACTGCTCCTGGCTGCCAAGGAAGAAATACAAACCTATCATGATGAAGATAAGGTTCATTATCAAATGGAACTGGTAGAACCGCAAGATGTAGCCCGTGCACGGGCATTAATCAGGGAGGCGCTCCAGAAGGCACCCCTGCCCAACCGGCGAAAAACGCAAATGGTCCTATGTGTTTCTGAGGCAGCTACCAATGTTATCAAACACGTGGGGAAAGGCAAGGTTTTCGTTTATTTGCTGGATCATGCCATTCGCGTTATTATCCAGGATAACGGTCCGGGCATAGATATTTCCCAGTTGCCCCAGGTAACCTTGAGAAAAGGATACTCTACCAAGATTTCTTTAGGTTACGGATTTACCATCATGTTGGATTATTTGGACCGTTTAATAATGTCTACTACAGGCGGAACAACCCTGGTTCTGGAAATGGTTTACGGTATCGGACAGAGTAATAGCAGCCCCAGCAGGGTATTAGAAGAAAAGGTGGTGCCGGGAAATGCCAGTTGAGAATACCTGTATCACTACCGAGGGGGTTACTGTTGAGGAGGCGGTAAACAAGGCCCTCAAAGCATTGAGAATTTCCAGGGAACAGGCAAAAATTGAGATTTTGGATGAAGGCAAGCACGGCTTTCTGGGCATGGGCGCAAGGCCCGCAAAAGTTAAAGTATGTGTCAGAGAAGACGCAATGGCTGAAATTGAATTAACAGATTTATTGATCGCTCTTGATATAAAGGATGAGACCGGGCAGGAAAACTACCGATCAAAAGTGGTTTATAAAGACTTCGGTGTTGCGGCGGTAAAAAAGGGAGAACTCATTATTACCAACCCCGTGGCGGAAGGTAAATATGCTACAATTACGCCCGGGAAACACGTGAATTTATTGATTAACGGTAAAAAAGTTGAAAATGAAACTTATGTTTCAGAAGAAGACAAAGTACATATTGATATAGTTAATGACGAACCCGTAAATACTATTGAATTAAAACTTTCAGAGGATAAAGTGGAAGCCCGGATAAGGCTGATTAGACACCCGGGGGCCAATTACCGGTTGAAGGACCAGCCCCGGACCAACAAGCTGACTTTGCTGACAGAAGTAGCCGAAGTAGTTGAGCCGCCGCCGGTTACACCGGACGATATAAAGAGATTCTTGCAGGAGAATAACATTATCGAAGGAGTTTATCAGGATGTTATCGAGCAGGTTATAGCCAATCCCAATAGCAAAGAGAGTTTTCTGATTGCCCGGGGGCAAAGGCCTGTAGATGGGGTTGATGCTTATGTGAGGTGCCTTTTTCTGGAAAATAAACCGGATGAGGAGGAAGGACTGTTTGGACGGAATAAACTGATTTCGGTAAGCAAAGGTGACGTCATTGCTGTCAAGGTTCCTCCCCAGGAAGGAGTGGACGGACGGACGGTAACCGGTGAAAAGATTAAAGCCAGACCCGCAGTGGATTGTTCCATTATCGTTAAAGGCGGTTGTGAACTGGTGGATAACGGTCGGAAAGTTGTGGCCAGTATCGACGGCAGACCGGTAGTGGAGTACAACGGGCAAAACGCAGTACTCACGGTTGAACCTGTGCTGGAAGTGACAAATGTAGACGGTATAACGGGAGATATAAAGTTTTCCGGTGACGTTCGGGTTACGGGCGAAGTCAGGGAGGGATATAAAGTTGAAGCCACAGGCAATATTGAGGTATTTGGCGATGTAACCAGGGCAACGCTTAAGGCCCGGGGTAGTGTTAAAGTACATAAAATGGTGCTGGGAAGCACTATAGTGGCCGGTGGGCTGGCAGCTTTATATACATCGATTTTGCCTTTATTAAAGGAAATAAGGGACCTTGTGGATAAAACTTATACTGTGGCCCTGCAGTTAAAACAAGTGCCGGGGTTTAAAACTTCGGACCTGCAGACCAGAGGTGACGGGCAGTTAATTCAACTGCTTATAGATTCCAAGTTTCATAATGTGCCCAAGGCAGTTAGTGAGTTGGTCGCGGCCGTATCAAGTGAAGAACAGGTTGTGCACGAAGAGGTTATAAATGTAGTTACCCTTCTTCAGAAAAGTTTATGTGGTCTGGGTCCGCTGCACCTGGATAAAATTGATTATCTCCTGATTCTTATAAAGGGATTAGACCAGGTCACGGATTTTATAAATAATTATATGCGGAAAGCAGAATGTATTACTGTAAGATATGTGCAGAATTCCACTCTACTGTCCAGCGGGGATGTGATTATAGAAGGTCAGGGGTGCTACATTTCTACGGTAACAGCGGGTGGTGAAGTTATTGTTGCCGGAAACCCAGGTATTGCGAGGGGAGTAAAAATTACAGCCGGTCGCAGTATAACTGTTAAAGAGCTGGGTTCGGCATTCGATACCCAAACTTCCGTGGCGATTAAAGGAACCGGTAAATTTTCTGCCGAATTAATACATCCCAATGTTATAGTGCAGATAGGAACCGAAAAGTATAGGGTGGATAATTTATATAGGAATTTTAATGCTTACGTAAACCATGAAGGACGCTTAATTACCGATAAACTTAAAGCATAAGAATATATGAAAATGCGGTGAGGGGGGTAATGATGTTAGAATTACAAACGATTGTTAAGGGTACTGACAGAATGATAGAATTAATCGGGGAACTCGATATAGCGACGGTAGACAAGTTCAAGACCAGTGTGGAGGAAGCCCGGCAGGGGGCCACAGCTTTGACCTTGAACATGGAAAAACTGAGTTTTGTTGATTCTACCGGTGTTGGTGGTTTACTTAACGTTATTAAGAGCTTAAAAAATGACAACATTGATGTGAAAATACGCAACTTGTCTGCCGAGGTTTACGAAGTCTTTGACCTGTTGGGGCTACCCATGCTGCTGGGCCGTGAAGTGTTTGAACAGCGGGAATAAAAACCAAGGCTTCTTTGCGAAGCCCTGTTTCAAACAATTTGCTTTTCCATGATGATTTCATCAACAAAACAGCCTTTGGCAGGAAAGGCTGTTTTTTTCTTTTGCACAGGTTTAAAACCGAATTTTTTATACAGTTGAAGCGCTGCGTTATTATGCTCCCAAACAGTCAAGCGGATTTTGGAGATATTGTTGGATATACACCACTCGATGACCCGGTGTATAAGTGCGCTGCCGACGGATCTGTTGCGGTGTTCCTTAAGCACTCCAATGCCCAGTACGGCAGTACTGCCTGAATTTCCTGTTTCGAAAAATTTAACGGCGCAGGCGATGCCGATGATTTTGTTATCGACTAAAGCCACGAGCCAACAATGGGGCCGTTCTCTCATCTTTTCCAACATGGTAATTGTAGCCGGTTCCTGGGTTAGCATAGGTTCCGCACCAAGAGAATTTTCTTCTCTGGCTATTCTGGTGATGACATAGGCAATATCAGTTAAATCATTGGTGGTAGCCGGCCGAATGACAAACGGGTATTCGGAATAAAAAGGTAGGGACAACTGACACTCCTCCATAGCTTTATAATGTATTAACAATTAATTTACCAGCAACCGGCTATATTCCTGCTCATAAAAATTAACTTTTTTATCACTCCTCCAAACTGTCGTCAGGATTATCAAGGCTTATCAGACTGGCATTATCTCCTGTTTGCTTGGTTAAACTGTCGTCGGGATTGTTCATGGTCACGTAAAGGTTACCTTCCTTGTGATGTTTGAGAGACGGTACCTTGTTTAATGTATCTGGCTTTTTCTTTTGCTCTGTCAATATATTTACCTCCTTAAAAATAAGTTTCGCCGTCTTTATTATTGTTTGCCGCTCCCGGCGGCAGATATACCTCTACATGGGAGCAAATTTGCCGATGATTTCGACAATATCGCCGTCTTCTATTACAGCCGCATTGGCTTCATCGGTATCAATGTGCATTTCAGTATTAAATTTATCGCTTACCCGAACCAGAACTTTGGTAAATATCAAATCCCTTTCACCATCAATGAGGACCTGTACCCTGTCTCCGTTTCTAAGGTTCAGTCGTTCGGCATCAGAGGTATGCATATGAATGTGAGTGGCTGCCAGTATAAGTCCCTCTTTTAAATTGACGGCCCCCTTTGGTCCAACCAAAACGATACCCGGTGTTCCCTCCAGGTCACCGGAATCACGCACAGGTGGATCTACTCCCAGATGGTAACCATCGGTACCGGATATTTCTACCTGGGTTTTGTCTCTTAAAGGCCCAAGCACCCTTACGCCTTCGATAACTCCTTTTGGCCCCACAACGGTGAGGGTTTCTTTGGCGGCAAACTGGCCTGGTTGATTTAAGTCTTTGTATTTATGGAGGGTATAACCGGGACCGAATAATGCATAAAGGTCGGCAGGGCACAAATGAATGTGCCGGCCTGAAATTCTTACCGTTACCTGATTAGTAGCTTTGGTTAAGGGCTTAAATGCCAGGTGTTCCGGCATTTCTAGCGGCTTTTGATATTCATGATATTCAGTGATATTTGGATTGTTGTGCTCAAGCATTTGAATGCCTCCTGGTTAAAGTAATAGATTTGTGGTAGTCGGATATATTTTCAGTCATATTTTAACCGGAAAGAGCATAGAGTTATTATTTTGTTTATTTGGTAGCAGATTATAAAGTTAGGTAATAATATATTGACCAAAAAGAAGCTATTCGTTATACTTAAAGAACATAAAAAATTCCATTTTTCACAAACTATTTTTTACGAGGGGATGACGTAAATGAACGATTATAAAATCGCTGCAGCAGGAGGTACATCAGGCAACAGAATTGTTGTTACAGTCCTTGGACAGGACAGGGTAGGTATTATTGCGGCCATTTCCACTATTTTGGCGGAAAATAACGCCAATATTTTGGACATCAGCCAGACTATATTAAAGGATATTTTTACTATGGTAATGGTGGTAGATATCAGCAATTGCTTTATAGATTTTGACCTGCTCAGGGAAAAGCTGGAAGATAAGGGGCGGGAACTGGGCTTGCAGATTAAGGCTCAGCACGAAGATATCTTTAAGTTTATGCATAGGATTTAGGAAAGGGGAACAGTTGATGTTAACCATACAGGAGATAATGGAAACAATCCGGATGGTCCAGAATGAAAATCTGGATATCAGGACTATTACCATGGGTATCAGCCTACGTGACTGCGCTCATGCCGACCCCCGCAAGGCGCAGCAAAAAATCTATGATAAAATAACCAGGTTGGCGGCTAATCTGGTGGAGGCAGGAGAAGAAATTGAAAAGGAATACGGTATTCCTATAGTGAACAAGCGGATTTCTGTAACGCCGATTTCTTTGGTTGCCGAAGTTTCCGAGACAGATGATTATGTAGGTTTTGCCGAGTGCCTCGAACGGGCAGCCAGGGAAGTGGGGGTTAATTTTATCGGTGGTTTTTCTGCATTGGTGCATAAAGGATTCACTAAGGGTGATGAAAACCTACTTAACGCCATACCTGTAGCTTTGAGTACCACGGAGCGGGTTTGCTCTTCCGTTAATGTGGCCACCACCAAAGCGGGAATCAACATGGATGCCGTATATCGCATGGGCGGCATTATCAAGGAAACAGCAGAGAGAACAGCCGATAAAGGTGGTTTGGGCTGTGCCAAGTTAGTAGTATTTGCCAACGTTCCTGAAGATAATCCCTTTATGGCGGGAGCTTTTCATGGTGTGGGTGAGCCTGAATGTGTGATCAACGTGGGAGTCAGCGGTCCCGGAGTAGTAAAAAATGCTGTGGAAAAGGCTAATGGCGCCAGCTTTGGTGAATTAGCCGAAATTATTAAACGTACGGCTTTTAAAGTTACCCGCATGGGTGAACTGGTAGGCAGGGCAGCTTCCCAAAAGCTGGGCGTGCCTTTTGGTATTGTTGATTTATCCCTGGCGCCGACGCCGGCAATTGGGGACAGTGTGGCTGAAATATTGGAAGCTATGGGCCTGGAAAGATGTGGTGCTCATGGCACTACGGCAGCTTTGGCGCTGCTTAACGATGCTGTAAAAAAAGGGGGAGCTATGGCGTCATCTTATGTAGGCGGCTTAAGCGGGGCCTTTATTCCCGTCAGTGAAGACGCCGGGATGATCCGGGCAGTGGAAGAAGGGGCCCTTACCCTGGAAAAGCTGGAAGCCATGACCTGTGTTTGCTCGGTGGGGCTGGACATGATTACCGTTCCGGGCGATACGCCCGCGGAAACAATAGCGGCCATCATTGCCGACGAGGTGGCTATAGGTGTAATAAACCAGAAAACCACTGCCGTAAGGATTATACCTGTTCCGGGCAAACAAGTGGGGGATAGGGTGGAGTTTGGCGGCTTGCTCGGTGCGGGGCCGATAATGCCCGTAAACAGATATAATTCCGCAGAGTTCGTGAAAAGAGGCGGGCGGATCCCTGCGCCTATCCACAGTCTTAAAAATTAGCAAGGGCAAACTAAAGGCCGTTGACAAAGTTCATTCTGAGAAATTCGGGGAGGTTAGATGTTTTCCGGAGCGGGGCTATTTCGCCCAGAGCGGAGGGATCATTTAACCTCCCCTTTGCCCTATAATGTAACTTTGTCTTTAATCTGAAGTTTGCCCGCAGGGCAAACTAACCTTTTTACCCCCGAAGGCCATAGGCCGAGTGGGGTTAAAGTATCTGTATTACCAAAATCTCAAAAGCAACCTTTGACACCTTCGGATTTAGATAGAACAGGGGATTAATGGACCTACAGAGATTTTATGCAGGACATGATATTTCCGGTGGCCTTTACGTTTCGGAAAAGGGGCGAATAAACGAAACAGTACGTCCGGCCTGTTTATTCTCGGCAGTAATTTGTCATCGTTAGTGGTATTCTTTTGTATTAAAAAGACTGCTGATTTCTCAGCAGTCCTTAAAGAGACTGAAAAATGCTGGATTTACTGACCTAAATCCTTGTTAGTGTTAAAAGCAGATTTTCCAGTTGGTTGTAGTTCATTTGAAGTTTCAAAAGTACCGAATTGACCACTTTGTCCAACAAAGGCGTTACTTGTGTTTACAGGTCTGGTTGACCAATTTCCGTAAGTTCCTGCTCCGGCTCCGGTAGTACCATACTGACCAGATGTGAATTGAGCGCTGAGTTGTTGCATCTGTTGAACTGCTTGCTGGCACAGTTGAACACATTGCTGTAATTGCTGGGCTGCGGTTCTTTCCGCTTGAACCATTTGCTCCAGTTTTGATACATTCCATTGCTCGTTTTGGCTCAACTGTTGACAAATTTGAGCGATTTGATTAAGGTTTTGCTGTAATTGTTGACGAAATGGCAAGTTATGTCACCTCCTGAATTTTAATTTCCCGAACGACTATAGGATTTGCTGGATTGATTCAGATTATTCTTCTGATAACAAATTCCGCTAAAAAAAAATGAACAGTATTTCCCACAATATGCCTCTTCTTGGATGATTGAACTGGAAATTCAATCAACGAATACGGAGCAACCAGCGGCGTAATTTTCTAACTGTTCCATTAATTACACAAAACAAATTTATAAATATTAAAAGGGATTTATATTTACATGTCGAAAAGTATGGTAACTTTAGTAATAATGTATATTTACTTAGGCTATTGTACGATACCATGTAATACTAACATTCACAATATGTTCCAAAACAGAAGATATACGGGGGTATGTAGAATGGCTAAACCTAAAATTTTTATAGCTGACAGCCACGAAGTTGTACGGCTTGGAATCAGTTTCATTATCCAATGTTCCCATGAGTTTGAGGTAGTTGGACAAACAGGTTCCTGCCACGAAGTGCTGAGAAAAGCTGAAGAATTACAGCCTGATGTTATTATAATGGAAGCCAGGATGACTGACGGCAACAGTATTGAATGCTGCCGGAAAATAAAAGAGTCGGTACCGAAAATTAAAGTCATTATGCTGGTTACCGGTAATGATGATGAAGCGATTTTTTCCTGTATTTCCGCCGGTGTAGACGGGTTGCTGCTAAAACAGTTCAACAGTGAAGAACTGATTAGGTCAATTCATATGGTTTTGGAAGGAAAGGCGTTGCTGGATCCTTCCATTACCAACAAGGTTTTGGACAGGGTGAAAAACGGCCAGCCAAAACCTCAGCCCAAGGATGTATCCCTACTTAATCCGCAGGAAAGAAGGATCCTGAGCTTGATTGCGGAAGGTAAGACCAACAAGGAGATTGCCCAGATTCTGACGTTAAGTAATAATACAATCAAAAACTATGTCAGCGGCATTTTAAGCAAACTTAATTTCAGTAACCGGGCAGAAGCGGCAGCTTATGCCGTACGTAACAACCTCATGGCATATTCAAAAGCGGTAAATGACCGCCGCGGGAACTAATCCCGCGGCTTTTTTTCGGCTTTTTTACCCGGTATGTACTTTTGTACATGCTCCTTTTACTGTTATCAGAATATTGGTTCAGTACATTTCGGCAGGGGTAGATAGTAAGGAAGGACCGAGAAAAAGCAGGACTTATGGCACGTGTTTGAACAAGTTTCCTGTGATAACATTGTCATTGACCGGGATAACCGGGGCAATGAGCGCGCGAGTTCCAAGGGTCCTACATATGGGTATGATCCAAATTCATTAATCAAAGCCATATCACAGTAATTTACGCTGTATCACATTAAAGGATACCCAAGGCCTAGGGGGAACTGTAGATGCAAATTAATATAAAAAAATTAGTGCCGGAGGGGAAGGCTGTTGCTAAGTATGTTCTGATTTTAACAGGGGTACTGTTGTTTCTGTTTGTCGGAATGTATGGAGCTACCGCATTGACTTCTACTCCGGATTTTTGTAAGACCTGCCATATTATGAAACCGGAATATGTGACCTGGCAGGCATCTTCTCACAGCCAGATCAGTTGTGTAAAGTGTCACGTTGATTCCGGGCTGGTAAATGAAATGAAGCACAAAGTTGTGGCTACTAAAGAACTATACATGTATCTTACAAAGACCTACGAATTACCGATAATCATGACCGAGGAATTACCTGATTCCAGGTGTTTGCAGTGCCATTCACTGAAACGGAAAATTACTCCTACGGGGGATTTATATATACCGCACGATAAACATGCCAAACAGGGAGTTCCATGTATTAAATGTCACCAGGGCGTGGCTCACGGCAAGATAGCCACCCGGGGTGAAACTATGGGAGGCGATTTCTCCAACTGGGATTTGAAAAAGGGCCGGGAACTGATGAGCCAGGAATACACTCAGCCGAAGATGGAACTTTGTATGGACTGCCACCAGCGCAGAAATGTGACAATTGCCTGTGAGGCATGCCATACGGGCAATATCATGCCAGATTCCCACCGGCGTAAAGATTTCAAAGTAAACCACGGCCAGTTGGCCCGAAAATCGATAGATTATTGTGCTACCTGTCATGATTTCATTACGGCTAATGGCGGCAAGTCTCTGGAACTGGAAGACAAAGAGCAGGACATTGTTTCCCAGTACCTGGACCGGCTGATAGGCGCTGAAAAGAAAACCACTGCCGCCAGTTATGCAGCCAATAACTCTTATTGTTCCGACTGCCACAGGAAAAGGCCGCCCAGCCATAACGATAACTGGGCCTTTGAACACGGTATAGCGGCTAATAAAGGGCCGAATACCGAGAAATGTATGGTTTGCCATAGTCCACGTACCGATGTGCCGGGAACAACCAGTAAAGGGGCTTGTTCCTCCTGCCACCCCAGTATCCATAAATATGACTGGCGCAAAAGCCATCCGATACCCGTACCGCCCAGGTACGGCAGATTGGAGAAAAAATGCTTGCAATGTCATGTGCAAGACCTTTGTGGAAGCTGTCACCGTACTTCCTAGATTCCAGCTCAGATTGTCCTGGAACCAAATTAATCAATTAAGGGGGATGACAAATGAGTTCTGTTGTACCAGCTCAGGGATTTCAGCAACCGTCGGAAAAAACTTTTACCCTGTTCCAAGCCATAGCTATTGTATTGCTCGCCGCAACTGTATTTATTGCTGCAGGTTTCCTGATTGGTAAGAACTTTTTCTGGAATAACCTTGACCAGGACCGTATCAATCAACAGTTGGCTTACTTTGAAGCCAAGGTCGAGGCTGAGCCTAGGGTTCCTGAAAATCGTGTCAATCTGGGATATACCTACTACCTGAAAAAAGATTATGATATGGCTTTAAAGCAGTTTCAAATTGCTGTAAATCTTGACCCCAAGTATGCTGATGCTTATTACAACATGGGTTTGGTTTATAAGGACATGAAGCGTTATGACGATGCCCTTGAGGCTTTGGCTAAGTCCACCAAGCTGGCTCCTCTTGATTACAAGAACTTCATGATGATGGGCATTGTTTATACCGATATGGGCAAATATGATGAGGCTTTCAAGGCTTTAAACAAGGCTAATCAGAACCGTCCCGGTTCAGCCGACGTGCTTTATTATATCGGTGTAGCCGCAGAAAAGAGCGGTGATAAAGAGGGCGCCGCTTCCATGTACAAAGAGGCGCTGAATTACGATCCTAATTTCAAAGATGCTCAGGAAGCTTTGAACCGCTTGAAGTAGTGTTTCTCTCATTTTTCACAAATAAAAAAGAGAGGTGAAGACTGGTCTACAAGGGTAGGCCAGAACAATAAATGACTACAATTGCCGAGAGAAGACCGATCCAAATTAAACGTAAATACGTTTATTGGTTGATTCAGTTGATGTTTATGATTGCCGTAATCGGTTTCGGTTATTCTTATCTGATGAATAAGTCGCCTTTTGAAATAGTACCCAAAGTGACCCAAAATCTGACCGGGCAACCGACTTTTCTAAAGGTTATCTACGGTAAATTCGGCGGTGGGGAATTTGAAAAGCCGATGGCAGTAACCGTTATGGATAACAAGATTTATATCAGTGATACCAATAACCACCGTGTACAGATTTTTGACTATGAAGGGAATCCCTTAAAAATATTCGGCGGATACGGCTCTGAACCCGGGAAATTCCAGTTTCCTTACGGGTTAGCCGGTAAAGACGGGAAGCTCTATGTAGCAGACCTTTATACAGGTGCAATTTCTGTAGTTGATGCTGATGGCAAATTTCTGAATTACTTTGCCGAGAAAAAACCTTCGGAAAATATAATCGCCGCCCCGGCAGGGTTGTTTATCGATGACAACAAGCTCTATGTAACAGATGTGAAAAAACATGCCGTACTGGTCTTTGACTTGCAGGGCAAACTCCTAAAGACTATCGGTAAGCCTGGCAGGGAACCCGGACAGTTCCTGGCTCCCAATGCCGTTACTGTCGATAGGGATGGCAATATCTATGTAGTTGATACGGGTAACCAGCGAGTGCAGGTCTTTGATAAAAACGGCAAATTTATGAAGATTATCAACGGTTCCAAAGATGGTAAAGGCGACTCTGTTTTCGTTAACCCGCGAGGTATTGGTATAGACAGAAAAGGCAATATTCTGGTAGTCAGCAACCTGACTCACTTTATCTATGGTTTTGACAAAGACGGTAAAAAGATATTCTCCTTTGGCGGCCAGGGAGAGGATAATGAACAATTTACCCTACCTAACGGCCTCTATGTTGATGACCAGGGCCGCGTATATATTACCGATACCGCTAATGCCCGTGTAACAGTATACCAGTCTTAAGGTTTATATATCTGTACTAATCAATTTCAGCTTCTTCCTCCTGCTGATAATTTATACCGGGGTTTGCCGGGATTTAGGGGAAATCCCTCTTTAATCACTTACGCTGTTATGTGGCTTTGCCACTGACAGACTTGCCTAGCCTGTCAGAGAAAGGGGGTGAAAGGTGGCATGACAAAGGTCAAGTTCTCAGAATTATCTTTAAGTACTAAAGGAGGAAACACAAAAGTGAAAAAATTTGGTTTAGCTTTGGCATTATCTGCGGCCCTTCTTTTTACAGTGGGTTTAGCTGCAGCTATGGCTGCTCCTGGTAATTACCCACCAGATTCCACGTCTGACAAGTTTACCGCTCAATTAAATGAGACTAGCGGTACTAAGTTCACTAATTCGTGGGATCTCTCCAACGGCCTGGTTAACGCCAACAAAACCGGTGAAGGCGCTACCGGTACTACTGAAAGCTTTGCAACTGTAATTAAGAACAAAAACGGTCAAAGAACTCACGGCGAATATGCCAACGATACCAACTCCTGTGCTTCCTGTCACCAGACACACACCGCTTCCGGCCGGCAATTACTGTTCAGGAACGGTATCTACAACACCTGTACTGCATGCCATGACGGTACTTTAGGTTTCTACAACGTATTTGCTGATGGTGCTATGGCTTCCAATGCCGGTACCTTCGGCGGTGATCCTGCTAACGGTGCTTCCGTCCACCTGGCTACCGGCGCTATGAAGGTAAGTGCAGCTCCCGGTGGTAACAGAACCAGCACTGATCCCAACACCTGGGGCAAGGACTTCACTTGCGCTAGCTGCCACAGCCCACACGGTTCCTACAGTGACAGGCTACTTCACTACAACCCGAACGGTCTGGGTACCCGTACTCCTGACCAGGGTGGTACCAAGATAGTTAACGCTACTGTTGCTTTTGATTCAGCTACTGGCAAATATACTGCCAAAGATTCTGCCGGTAAGGCTATTGCCGGTCCATGGCTCTACGGTTACACTTATGGTAAGCCGAAAGTTTACTGGACCCAGATCCGTGTTAAGGATCCGGCAACCGGTCAATTTTCTTACAAGTATCCGGGCGACCCATCTAAGTCCTGGAACGATGTATTGGAAGTTAACTACCGTGGCGGTTTCTTCACCGACCCCAAAGGTGTACTGAATGGTGTTAACCCTGCTGACATTCAAATGGACATAGCTCCTGCTACTGTTGTTAAGATGAATGAAGAACTGCTGCAAACTGTAGCCGGTATTCCTATAGTTAAGGTAACCAGCTATCAGAAAGGCGTAAACGCTTACTGTGCTGCTTGCCATACCGACTACAACTCCAACAGCGCTCAGACTGAAACCGGTACCTTCTCCAAGGCATTCCGTCACAAAATCGTACAAGGCCTTAAGGCCGGTATGATTGGCGAGCCGGATGCTAACGGTACTCCTAACGCCAACATGGTATGTCTGTCCTGCCACTATGCACACGGTACAGACAACAGCATCATGAAGGATGCTCGCGATCAACAGGGTGTAAGTACTGACGTTAACGCATCTTCTGCTCTGAAGCGTTACTATAACATGGCTGTCTGCTACAAGTGCCATACTGACTCCAAGGCTGAACAACTGAAGAACAACGACTTCTACTGGAATACTGTTGACGCTGGTACTAACCCCGTTCACTAAAATTAAATCAATTGTGATTTGGTAAAGTTCAAGGGAGCCTCAACAGGCTCCCTTCAGATTTTAGACAAAGTCTAATAAGTACGATTGAAGAGAGCTTAAATGATTCCTCCACTCCAATATTTCCAATTCTGTCCATTGGAAGGGTGGGTGGGGTTCTTCGCTACCAAGGAGCTTTATGCTGCAAAACCACAGCCGTGAGTTGCTGTAACCGCTATGAAGGTAAACAACCGTTGCTCCAAGGTTACGGGCGGAGACAGTGTAAACTCCGTTCGGTTGAAATCACTGAACCCGGCCAAATCGCCGTCCATGGCTCAATGGCCGGGTTTCCGGCGTCCGTGCCGGAAACAGTGATTTCAAGCCCTCACTGTCGTTAACACTGTCTATCCGCCCTCCACCAAGTCGCAACTTATTGTTTGACCTCCATAACGGTTTTCTCTGCCTTTCTGGAAATCGCTGCAGCAGATACCTACAACAACAGAAGGGTGGGTGGGGTGCTGAGGCTACCGTTAAGGAGCGACTGCGCCCGCAGAACCGCAGCCAGGGAGGCAGGGGGTTCCCGCATGTTCGAAGATGGCGAGGGCCGCCGGGAAGTCACGCGCTCAACTTATGTTGAGTGCCTGAACGGGAGGCGGCCTGACTTGTAAGAAATGCAATATGAGCCATCGAGTTCGGGAACACTGCCTTTCTGGCAAGGTTTTGCAGCACAAAGCTCCGGGGTAGCCGGGACACCCCACCCACCCTTCCAAAATGCTGCTTCACCCACCCCTCCATAAAAAACCGGTGGATTAAATTAGAGCCTCCGGAACATATTTAAGCTCCACAAATTTATCCGAGATACCTTTGTCAACGGCCTGAAGGGAGCCTTAACAGGCTCCCTTTTTTACAACATTTTTTTAAACCAAAATCTTGCATAGTAAGTTCGGCCTGTCAAATAATAAGAAAAAAGGAATTTGGGGATGATTGCTATTAGCGGTCATGAAGCCATAGAATTTGCCGGATTGGCCGGAGAACTGCTGCTGAGAAACGGTGCGGAAACTTCCCGCGTGGAGGATACCATTAACCGCATTTGTAACCGGGCCGGTTTTCATAATACAGAAGTAATTGTTTTTCCTACAGGAATCATCATAAACGGAGAACTTGACGGCGTCAGGTTAACAAGAGCTAAACGTATTTACGCCAGAGATATTAACCTGCACGTGGTCTCAATAATTAACGATATTTCCAGAAAATATGCTGCCGGGAGAATATCTCTGGAAGAAGGCTTAAAAACAGTTCGTGATTTGGAACAGCCGACACCTTCACGTACGTCTTTTTTGGGCGTGTTATTTGCCGGAGCGCTGGCTTCCGGGGCTGCTACCATTCTGTTAGGAGGATGCGGGGCCGATTTTCTGCCGGCTCTGATGGCAGCGGCCTTGGTCAGGGTGATTATCGGTATCACGGCTTTTAACCTGGCCTATGTTTTACAGATTTATGTAGGCGGTTTGGTTGCCGGTTTATTGGGAGGTTTTTTTGTTGACCTGGGTTTTGGTCAGCACATGGGCAGAATTGTGGTTGGTGCACTGCTTCCGCTGGTTCCCGGGGTTGCCCTAACTAACGCGGTAAGGGATTTTATTACGGGCGACCTCTTATCGGGTATTTTAAGAATGGTTGAAGCCATCCTTGTTTCGGCAGCTCTGGCGGGAGGTGTGGGTTTAGCTCTTGCCCTTTATTTTGACCATCTTAGAAAGGTATTGTTTTAGGAGCGGATGGCTGTTGGCAACAAAAATGGTTCTGGCTTTAATTACGGTTTTATTTACCGGGGTAACTTTGCGAATACCCCCATCAGCCTTATTTACAGCAGGAATTACGGGTATGCTCGGCTGGACTGCTAACAAGGTGGCAGTCGGTAGCGGCATGCCGGAGCTGGTCGCTGTGGTCATCGGCGCCCTCGTTGTAGGGACTTTGGGGGAATTTTTTGCCCGGGTTCAGAAACAACCTGTTACGGTCTATGTGGTATCAGGCATTATTCCGCTGGTTCCCGGACTGGTGGCTTACAATTCCATGTTGGCCTTTTTGGAAAACAGGTTTATTGACGGGTTAAAGTTATTTTTTCAGGCTTTTCTCATTGCTTCTTACCTGGCAACGGGGTTAGCTTTGCCTCCTTTAGTGGTGCGCAACTTAAAAATTATCTTGCGCCGGGGTAGAGAGGATGTTAAGTGAGACTTATCAGTATATGTGAACCCATATTTTTTTGTCGGAGTCCGTAAAGAGGTCCGGCTATTTTTTTCCCTTGTGAAATAAATTAGTAAAGACTATTCCTTTGGGGTAAATTATAATTTAAACGGGGGAAAGTAGATGGAAACTAAAAAACCTCCTGAAAATATGAATTATCTGAATAAGAAAATTGAAGAGCTGGGACTGGCCATGGAAAAAATGAAGCTGGCCGAGTATGTGGAGTTATTAAATAAGCCGACGCGCCTGTTTTTTATTAATTTCTTTGCCGGGATAGCCCGGGGGTTGGGTATGGCAATAGGTTTCACCCTGTTAGGCGCTATATTGATCTATACTTTGCAAAGATTACAGGTGCTTAATCTTCCGGTTATCGGGGACTTCATTGCCGACATTGTAAGGATTGTGCAGGCTCAGCTAAAAATGCAGTAAAGGGTGGGATACAATGACAAAAGACGTAATTGAAGCGATATTGGAACGCCGCAGTATAAGGCGATTTAAAGATGAGGAAGTTCCGGCCGCTACTGTTGGCCGGTTGCTGGACGCAGCCCGGTGGGCTCCCAGCGCCGGTAATATACAGCCGTGGAAAATTGCTGTTGTTTATAGTAAAGATAAGAAGCAAGAGCTTGCTGCGGCTGCTTTCGGTCAGCAATTTGTGGCTCAGGCGCCGGTTGTATTTGTGGTCTGCGCTTTGCCGGAAAAATCGGCTGCCCGTTACGGGGACCGGGGAAGAAATCTTTACGCCATTCAGGATACTGCTGCCATGGTGCAAAATATTATGCTGGCCGCTGCGGGTTACGGATTGGGCACCTGCTGGGTCGGAGCCTTCGATGAAAAAGCCGTGTCGGAAACCCTGGGACTGGCCTTTGATCATAGGCCTGTAGCCATCATTCCTATTGGTTATCCCGGCGGCGAAGTAAAAGCCCCGGCCAGGAGTTCAGTAGATGACATAGTAGTCCTATATGAATAATTAGTTAATGAGGGGGATTTGACTTGGACCGGCAATCACTACAGTATTTTGAACAAAGGTTACAGCAGGAAAAACAAGATTTGTTGACAAGAATAGACCGTATGGAATCAACCTTGGATATTTCTCTGGGGGATTCTCTAAGTGAACTTTCTGCTTATGATAACCACCCGGCCGATATAGGCGATGAACTTTTCGAGAGGAGCAAAGATATAGCGTTAAGGGAGGTGACCCGCATCCAGTTGGATCAAGTTGAGGACGCCCTGGAGAGGATCAGGGAAGGTACCTATGGCAGGTGTGAAAGATGCGGTAAGGAAATACCGAGGGAGCGCCTCGAGGCTATGCCTACCACTACTTACTGTATTGAGTGTAAGGAGAAGGATGAAGAATTGCCGGACCGGCATATCAGGCCCATTGAGGAGGATGTGATAGCTCCGCCTTTTGGTATGCGGACCCACGATGATTCTCAGTTTGAACTGGGCGATGCGGAAGACGAGATAGAATTTGACGGAGAAGATGCATGGCAGCAGGTGGCTCGTTGGGGAACTTCCGAAACCCCCCAGGATATCAGTGTCCATGGGATAACCGATTACGACCACATGTATATTGATGCCGACGAAAATGTAGGCACTGTGCAGGATGTGGAATCAATTCCCTATGAAAAGCATAAAGACGGGATGTTTTACCAGGACTTCGACGGGCAGGATGATGAATTGTTCGATGATAATGTAAGCCTTTACAGAGACGATGTGCGGGCAGATAATGATAAAAAATAATACACCCTTTTTAATTTCCCTGGTTTCTCAAAGGAAAATTTTATGCTATACTGAGTTTGGCATGGGCCGATTAAGCGAGCCAAAAGGGGAATTCAGATGTATTTTTGGTTAATTGCCATAATTGTCTTTACCGTTGACAGGCTTACAAAAATATCGGTGCAGAGATATATGGAGCCTGGCCAGTCTATCCCTCTTGTACGCCCTATTTTTCATCTTACTTATGTACACAATTACGGAGCTGCTTTTGGGATGCTGGCGCACAAAACTACCTTTTTTATAGTGGTGACCGTGGTAGTATTGTCGGTAGTGGCTTTTTTTTACAGGCGAATTCCAAAGGAAAAGAAGCTGTTGCTAATTGCTTTAGCCCTGCAGTTTGGCGGAGCCATCGGTAATTTAACGGATAGATTAATTTACGGCTATGTAATAGACTTTTTGGATTTTCGGGTATGGCCGGTTTTTAACATTGCTGATTCCGCCATTGTAATTGGGGTTGGATTGCTGTTCTGGGAGTTTTGGCGTTCCGACAAGCAAGATCAGCCTGGTATCGCTTCGGGAGGTGAGTAGGGTGGGAGACCGGGAAACTCTCGAATACGATAAGGCTGAAGATGAAGAAGCAGTGGAAGAAATAGTTGAGGAAATCATTTCGTCTGAGAATGCGGGCACAAGGATAGACGTATATCTAGCCGGCATATTTGACCATTTATCCCGCAGTTACATACAGAAGCTGATTGGGGACGGATATATAACCGTTAACGGTACCCGCGTAAAAGCTAATTATAAACTGAAGGCAGGAGAACTTGTCCGGGTGGAAATACCTTATACCGAAGAACTGGAAGTATCGGCGGAACCCATCCCTCTGGAAATCTTGTATGAAGACCGAGATGTGATTGTAATCAATAAACCCCAGGGAATGGTAGTACACCCTGCGCCGGGTAATTATTCGGGAACTCTGGTCAATGCCCTGTTGTGGCACTGTAAAGATTTATCGGGTATAAACGGGGTGATGAGACCGGGAATAGTTCACCGCCTGGACAAGGATACCTCCGGTGTTATTATGGCGGCAAAAAATGACGAGACACATGCAAGCCTGGCCAAGCAAATCAAAGACCGCACCATAACGCGAAGGTATCTAGCCCTGATTCATGGGGTTATCCCGGAGCCGGCGGGCATCATTGAAGCACCAATTGGGAGGGATCCGAAGGACCGAAAAAAAATGGCCGTAACAACCAAAAATTCTAAACCGGCCGTAACTCATTATAAAGTTTTAGAAAGATTCAACAAATATACATTTATAGAATGTAAACTGGAGACCGGGCGCACCCACCAAATCAGGGTACATATGGCTTACCTCAAATATCCGGTAGTGGGTGACCCTGTTTACGGGCCGGCCAAAAACGAGTTCGGCCAGACGGGTCAACTGCTACATGCGCACATTTTAGGTTTTCACCATCCTCGCACGGGTGAATACCTGGAATTTAAGGCTCCTTTGCCGGAATACTTCAACAATATCCTTAGTAAATTGCGGGGTTAATGTACACCGGAAAATAACGTTTTCTCGAAAAATGGAAAATTTAGTCTGGACAACTTGGGTTTATGGCTATTATAATATATTTGGAAAATAAATATTGGGTCCCGAAACGGCAAACCAGGTGAAAATCTGGGACGCAAAGCCACGGGTCTACGAATTGGTGACTAGTGACCAGTGACCGGTAAATAAAAAATAAACTGGTTACTGGCTGTGGATCACTGGTCGCTGATTTACGACAGCCGGGTTACCGAAGGTGTTCTCGCACAATGTGTTTAACCTGTCCTTGGTAACTGGATAGGTTTTTTTATTGAGAACCTTGCCCGTTTTGCCCCAAATAGCCCTCATCCAACTCAAGTCACCGGCAAATGAATTTGGTTTAATCCCCCCACCAGGATTACCCGGACTAAAACTTATAGTCCTGAACCAAATCGCAGGAAAATCCTGCACCGGTGATTTGGGTCTTTTTTTTAGTTTTCGACCTGTGCCTCCGGGGCGGGAGGCACTACCAATTCGCTGTAAAATATACTATAATATCATTAGAGGATTTAACAAAGGAAGCTCCTTAAAAAAGGAAGCAGTCTTCCTTTAAAGGTGTGAAAAATATGGTAAGTTATGCTATTACCGTTTACGATTTTGTATTGGTATTATGGACGATAGTGCTGTCGGTTTTTCTGATGTTTGGAGCCGGTATTTATTATACAAGGTACCTTCGTTATAAGCAGAGATATAAAAATATTCGTTCCGCTGATATTTATCAGATAGACCATTTGGCAGAGGAACAGTTTGTCCTCCTTTTAATTAGAATGTTTGAATGGCAGGGGTTCCTGGTGAAAAAAATAGGCGGAGAATCAGCCGGCCAGGGGGGGATAGACCTTATTCTCCATAAAGGCACGAAGAAGATAGCCGTAGTGATAAAACATACTTTGCCCCGTTACAGAGTCGGCAGCAGGGCGGTCCTGACGGCAGGCAACGGCAGTGATGTGTATGGCTGCACAGAAGGAATGGTTATTACAAACGGCTTTTTTACTCCCAAAGCTCAGGAGGCGGCGCAACAATTGGAAGTATTGCTGTTCGACAGGGGTGATTTGCTTGGACTGCTCTCGTATTTTCGTGCTAACAAGTCTAAGATGCCCGGCCGGAGCAGCAAGGTCCAGATGCAGCAGGTGGGAAAGGAGCGAGTGGCATAAAAAAGCTAGGGTATCACCCTAGCTTTTCCTATCCTCGTTATCTTCTGGCAGGCGGGAAATAACCCATTTCTTCCCATCTTTCAACAGCAGCTATAGCTTCCGTGGGCGCATAGCCCATACCTGCCAGGTAAGCTGCGGCGGCAACTTCTCTCAAAACATGGCGTATGGGAACGCGAGCCTTAAGCTCTTTCATACCGTGCTGAACTATCGGGTCGGTACAGGCAATTATTTGACTCGGATTTTCTCCCATGGGGCTGTATGGATAACTATAACCTGGGTAGAAACCCGGGTGGTAAGGGTGAAAATACATTTGCTTCTCCTCCTCCATATAATAATTTTCTATACATTAATATGACCGGCGATAAATAAAGGTGCAAAAATGCTGGTGCAGTTTTCCTTGACATTCTCCGGCCGATTTGGTAAACTAACAGAAGAATAAAAAGTCCCTTTAAATTAGTCCGAGAGGCTAGTAAGGAGTATACAGTTTTTTGTTAATTGGGGAAACTATGCCTGCTTGCCGCTTGGTACGCAGGTATTTTTATATATCCGCCTGGCCACAGGCATAATTAAAGGGGTTCAAAAATATTAAAAGCGGAAGGTGTTGTAAAATGAAACTTCAGGAAAAGACCCAGATTCTCGATGCGGAAGCCATGCGTAGGGCCTTAACCCGTATTGCGCACGAAATCATTGAAAGGAATAAAGGAATTGACGATGTGGTTCTGGTAGGCATCAGGCGCCGGGGTGTGCCAATGGCCCAGAGACTGCAGCAAAAAATTAAGGAAATTGAAAATAAAGAGATTCCCATTGGGACTTTGGATATTACCCTTTATCGCGATGACTTGACAACAATTAATAATCAGCCGGTTTTGCAAAAAACAAACATACCTTTTGATATTGAAGGGAAGACCGTTATCCTTATTGATGATGTTTTATATACAGGCCGGACCATCCGTGCCGCTATGGATGCTTTGATGGATTTGGGCCGGCCCAGGTCTATTCAGTTGGCTGTTTTAATAGACAGGGGCCACAGGGAATTACCTATCAGGGCGGATTACGTAGGCAAAAACGTCCCTACTTCCAAGAAGGAAATTATCGAGTGTAAGCTCCAGGAAATAGACGGCGAAGAACGGGTTATCATTGTAGAAGGTGAAGCGTAACCCTTTAACTTGGTCCGGCGAGGCCAATAAGGGTGGTGAGATGGCAGCACCTCCTTATTGGCTTGCGCTGATAAGGAGGTTTTCTATTACGACCGGGCGGTCAGTGGGCAAGTGGCCTGTTGGATGATTCATGCCCTTGGTGCCACGGAGCGCCAAGCGCCGATGAGGAGGAGATACTGACGGTGAGTCTGAACCGGAAAGACCTGTTGGGGTTAAAGGACCTGACGGCTGATGAAATCACCCTGATTCTTGATACGGCTGAGCCTATGAAGGAAATTATTCAGCGCCAAATCAAAAAGGTGCCGACTATGCGCGGCAAAGCGGTGGTAAACCTGTTTTACGAACCGAGCACCAGAACTCGAACCTCTTTTGAGCTGGCCGGGAAATATATGAGCGCTGATACTATTAATATCAGCACTTCCACCAGCAGCGTGGTTAAAGGGGAATCGCTGAAAGACACGGCCAAAACCATAGAGGTTATGGGGACCGATGTAGTTATTTTAAGACATCCTGTTGCCGGCGCTCCGCATATATTGGCCAGACATGTTTCGGCCAGTGTTATTAACGCCGGGGACGGAGCCCATGAACACCCGACCCAGGCTCTACTGGATATGTATACCATTAGGGAGAAAAAGGGTACTTTAGCGGGCCTGAGGGTGGCAATTGTAGGGGATATTTTACACAGCCGGGTTGCCCGGAGCAATATTTTCGGGCTGACGAAAATGGGTTCCGAGGTTAGAGTTGTCGGCCCGGCCACCCTGATGGCGCCGGAAATTGAAAAAATGGGGGCAAAGCCTTATTACAATTTGGAGGAAGGTTTACAGGATGCGGATGTGGTAATGGTTCTGCGCCTACAGTTGGAACGGCAGCAGAAGGGATTATTCCCGACTATCAGGGAGTATGCCCGGATTTTTGGCGTTACGAAGGACAGGCTCAAGGTCGCCAGTCCTGATGTCATAGTCATGCATCCGGGTCCGATGAACCGCGGTGTTGAAATTGCTCCTGATGTGGCTGACAGCGTCGAAGCGGTTATTAATGAACAAGTTACCAACGGGGTAGCGGTCAGGATGGCTTTGCTTTACTTACTGGCGGGAGGAGGGAACCCTCATGAACCTGCTAATTAGAGGCGGGCGGGTAGTTGACCCGGCCAATAATATGGATCAGGTAGCAGATATTTATATTACAAATGGAAAAATTGCTTCCGTCGGGGCACAAATTGATGTTTCCCGGCATGACTGTGAAGTGATTGATGCCCAGGGGAAATGGGTTTTTCCCGGATTTATAGATATGCATGTACATCTGCGGGAACCTGGGTACGAAGCCAAGGAAACTATTGCCACAGGGACAAGGGCGGCGGCCAGGGGTGGTTTTACTTCCGTTGCCTGTATGCCAAACACCAATCCTGTTATTGACAACCGGGCATTGGTAGAATTTGTCAAAGCCAAGGCTCTGGCTGAGGGGGTTGTACATGTTTTTCCCATCGGCGCTATTACCAAGGGGTCCCGCGGTGAAGAACTGGCTGAAATCGGCGATATGTACCAGGCCGGCGCAATAGCCATATCTGATGACGGACAGCCTGTTGCCAACGCTCAGCTTATGCGTTTGGCCATGCAATATGCTATGATGTTTGATATCCCGATAATTTCTCACTGTGAAGACAAGCAGTTAGTTGCCGACGGCGTTATGAATGAAGGGTACTGTTCCACCCTCTTTGGCTTGCGCGGCATAACCAGGGCTGCCGAAGAGATTATGGTAGCAAGGGATATACTGCTGGCAGAAGTTACGGGAGCGAAACTTCATATCGCTCATGTAAGTACCAGGGGTTCTGTAGAACTGGTGCGCATGGCTAAGAAAAAAGGCCTCCGGGTTACTGCCGAAGCCACGCCGCACCATTTTACACTGACTGAGGAAGCGGTGGGCAATTATGATACAAGTACAAAGGTGAATCCTCCATTGCGGTCTGCTGAAGATGTACAGGCTGTGAAAGAAGGGTTGAAAGACGGCACCATAGATATTATTGCCACAGACCATGCTCCCCACACTGTGGAGGAAAAAGATGTCGAATACAATTATGCTCCCTTCGGGATGATCGGTCTGGAAACCGCTTGGGGGTTAATTTATGAGGAACTTGTGGAGAAGGGAATTTTAGACCTAAAGGAAGCTGTAGCCAAATTAACTGTGCGTCCGGCTGCCATTTTCGGGCTGCAGGGCAAGGGTTCTTTGACTGTGGGATACGATGGGGATATTACCATAATTGACCCGGCTTTGGAAGAGACAGTTAATCCCGACAATTTTGCGTCTAAAGCCAGAAATTCCGCATTTATCGGCAGGCGCTTAAAAGCTCTGCCTGTTTATACGATTGTACAGGGTAAAATTGTGATGAACAACAGGACATTGTAGAAGGAGGATAAATTATGAAGGCAGTTTTAGTATTAGAAGACGGTACCGTGTATGAAGGAAAGGGCTTTGGGGCTGTTGGTGAACAATTTGGCGAAGTAGTTTTTAATACCGGTATGACCGGATACCAGGAAATACTTACAGACCCATCCTACTGCAGCCAAATAATTACCATGACCTATCCTCTGATAGGCAATTACGGTATAAATGACGAGGACTTTGAATCGATCAGGCCTTTTTGCAAAGGTTTTGTGGTCAGGGAATTCTGTGAACACCCCAGTAACTGGCGGTCTGGAAAAACAGTTAATGAATACCTGGAAGAAAAAGGTATCGTTGGAATTTCGGGTGTAGATACCCGGGCGCTGACCAGGCGTCTCCGCAACCACGGAACCATGGGGGGTATAATTGCCAGCGGTGATTTTGATATTGATGAACTGAAAGAAAAAGTTAAGCAGCCCCCAACCTGGACAGGGCCGGAGCTTGTTTTGGAGGTTACCACCAGAGAACCGTATAACTTGCCGAATGACGGTTATAAAGTGGTGCTGATGGATTTTGGGGCGAAGAAAAACATTGCCAGGTCTCTGTATAACCTTGGTTGCGACGTGACTGTTGTCCCGGCCCAGACCACGGCCGAAGAAATACTGGCCATGAATCCTGACGGCATTATGTTGTCTAACGGTCCCGGTGACCCTGCGGCTGTCCCCTTTGCCATAGAAACGGTGAAAAAACTACTTGGCGAAAAGCCCATATTCGGCATCTGCCTGGGGCACCAAATCCTGGGGCTGGCTTTTGGCGCCAAAACTTATAAACTAAAGTTTGGTCACAGGGGGGCCAATCATCCCGTTAAAGACCTGGCTACAGGCAAGGTGCATATTACATCCCAGAACCATGGCTATGCCGTAGACGGTGATTCTCTGACAGATAAGGACCTGGAAGTTTCCCATATAAATATGAATGACGGTACGGTAGAGGGACTCCGGCACAAAACCATGCCGGTATTTTCGGTCCAGTATCATCCCGAAGCAGCTCCCGGTCCCTGGGATTCGGAATACCTGTTTAACCAGTTTTTGGACTTGATGGAAAAATGGAGGAGGTAGGAGGATGCCTAAGAAGCAGGGCTTAAAGAAGGTAATGGTTATAGGGTCTGGCCCGATTATCATCGGTCAGGCTGCGGAATTTGACTATGCCGGCACCCAAGCCTGCCGGGCTTTAAAGGAAGAGGGCTTGGAGGTCGTCCTTGTCAACAGTAACCCGGCCACTATCATGACCGATGCGAACATAGCCGACCGTGTTTATATCGAGCCCCTGACGGCGGATTTTGTAGCCAGAATTATCAAGAAAGAAAAGCCTGACGGCCTGCTGCCTACCTTGGGCGGCCAGGTTGGTTTAAACATTGCCGTGGAACTGGCGGAAAGGGGAATTTTGCAAGAAGAAGGGGTTGCCCTGCTGGGGACGCCGCTCGAAACCATTAAAAAGGCCGAAGACAGGGAAATGTTCAGGGATATGATGAATGAGATAAAGGAGCCTATTCCGGAAAGCGTAATCGTGGATAACGTGGATGATGCGGTGGTTTTTGCTGAAAGAATAGGTTTTCCGGTCATTGTAAGGCCTGCCTATACCCTTGGGGGTACCGGCGGCGGTATAGCCAACAACGTGGAAGAATTAAAGGATATTACCACCCGGGGGCTGAAAATGAGTATGATTAAGCAGTGCCTGATTGAACGCAGTGTGGCCGGGTGGAAAGAGATAGAATACGAGGTTATCAGGGACAGTAACGATAACTGCATCACTGTCTGCAATATGGAAAATATCGACCCTGTCGGGATACACACCGGGGACAGTATAGTGGTGGCTCCTTCCCAGACCCTGTCCGACAAGGAATACCAGATGTTAAGGGCAGCATCCCTAAAAATAATCAGGGCCCTGGGTATTGAAGGCGGCTGCAACGTACAGTTTGCGTTAAATCCGAACAGCTTTGAATACATTGTTATTGAAGTTAATCCGCGGGTATCCCGCTCCAGTGCTTTGGCTTCCAAGGCCACGGGCTTTCCTATTGCCAAGGTAGCGGCCAAAATAGCCATTGGTTTGACCCTGGACGAGATTATCAATGCCGTTACGGGCAAATCTTACGCCTGCTTTGAACCGGCCTTGGATTATTGTGTTGTGAAAATCCCCAGGTGGCCCTTTGACAAATTTGCTTTCGCCGACCGTATGCTGGGTACCCAAATGAAGGCTACAGGGGAAGTAATGGCCATTGACAGAAATTTTGAAGCTGCCCTGATGAAGGCTATCCGGTCGCTGGAAATCGGCCGGTACGGTCTAACAGTTAAAGGGATGGAAGAGATCTCCACGGAATTGCTGAAAGAAAAAATGGCCAGCGCCGATGATGAGCGGTTGTTTGTCCTTGCTGAGGCTATGCGGCGCGGTATGACTGTAGAAGAAATCCACAGGATTACCAGGATTGATTATTGGTTCCTGGAAAAGATAGAAAACATCGTTAAATTTGAAGAAAAGCTGGCTGCCGGTGTTCAGGCGCAGGGAACGGATTTCCTGACCAAGGAAGTTCTGGCTGAGGCCAAATATTTTGGCTTGCCTGATGTATATATGGCGGAAATTACGGGTTTGGCTGAGGAAGAAATCAGGCATGTCAGGAAGCGGCACGGGGTAGTTCCGGTCTACAAAATGGTTGACACCTGTGCCGCGGAGTTTGAAGCGGTGACACCTTATTATTACTCTGCTTACGACCAGGAGGATGAAGCGGAGCCGACGGACCGGCCAAAGGCCATTGTGCTGGGGTCCGGGCCTATCAGGATTGGCCAGGGAATTGAGTTTGACTATTGTTCGGTGCATTCTGTCTGGTCTCTCCGGGAAGAAGGTATTGAGACCATTATTATCAATAACAACCCGGAGACGGTGAGTACGGATTTTGATACTTCGGACCGCCTCTACTTTGAACCCCTTATTCCGGAAGATGTGCTGAATATCATCGAGAAAGAGAAGCCGGTAGGTGTGGTGGTACAGTTCGGCGGCCAGACAGCCATCAACCTGGCGGAACCCCTGGCCCAAGCCGGGGTAAATATTCTTGGTACGTCTGTGAAGTATATTGATATGGCTGAAGACCGGGATAAATTTGACCAGCTCCTGCAAGACCTGGGCATTCCCAAGCCGCCGGGTAGAACGGCGACCTCCGTGGAAGGGGCCCAGGAAATTGCTGAAGAAATCGGTTTCCCGGTTTTGGTGCGTCCTTCGTATGTGCTGGGTGGCAGGGCGATGGAAATTGTTTATAATCAGGATGAACTGCTGGAATACATGAAGTCTGCTGTAAATGTATCGCCCAAGCACCCCGTTTTGGTAGATAAATACCTGGTTGGCAAGGAGATTGAGGTCGATGCCATTTCAGACGGAGAGGATGTACTCATACCGGGGATCATGGAGCATATTGAGCGGGCCGGCGTTCATTCGGGAGACAGCATAGCGGTTTATCCGGCCAGGAGCCTGCCGGAGAACCTGGCCAGGGATGTGGTTGACTATACTACCAAACTGGCCCGGGCCCTGCATGTGAAAGGGCTTATCAATATCCAGTATGTGCTTCATGAAGACCGGATTTTTGTCTTGGAGGTAAACCCGCGTTCCAGCAGGACGGTACCTTATATCAGCAAAATAACCGGGGTACCTATGGTGAACCTGGCGACGAAAATGATTCTGGGCAAGAAACTCCGGGACCTGGGTTACAAACCGGGACTTTACCCGGCTCCCAGGTACTATGCTATTAAAGTGCCTGTCTTCTCCTTCTCCAAACTGCTGAAAGTAGATACTTCGCTAGGGCCGGAAATGAAATCCACGGGAGAGGTAATGGGGGTTGATGTCGACCCGTCCATGGCGCTGTACAAAGCTCTGGTGGCTGCCGGGATGGATATTCCGAGGGAAGGGACCATACTGGCCACCATAGCAGACAAGGATAAAGAAGAAGTCATCCCCATTCTGAAGGGTTTTGTAGAACTTGGGTTTAAACTGCTGGCTACTTGCGGGACGGCCAAAGCCCTGCAGGCGGCAGGGCTGCCGGTAGAAAAGGTCAACAAGATCAGGGAGGGGTCACCCCATATCATAGACCTGATCAGGGCCAACAAAATTGACCTGGTTATAAACACTTTGACCAGGGGTAAACAGCCCGAAAGGGACGGGTTTAAGATCAGGCGTGCTGCCGTTGAGCACGGCATCCCCTGCCTGACCTCCCTGGATACTACCCGGGTAATCCGCGACGTGCTGAAGTCCTTTGAAGAAGGTAAAGATTTCACGCTCATTCCTTTACAGGAATACCTTAATTAGACTTACACAAAAAGGGGGAAGTGATTTGCCGGTCCGGGAAATGGCTAAAGTTGTCAGCAACAGTCCGGTAAAACCGGGCTATTACCTTATGGAGCTTGATGCCCCAAAAGTTACCGAAGAAGCAAAACCGGGTCAGTTCGTGCATATCAGGGTTGGCAGGACCATGGACCCGCTCCTCAGAAGGCCAATCAGCCTTTACGATATTGACAAAGAAAAGGGTATTTTAAGTCTGCTTTATGTGGTAGTGGGCCGGGGTACGCGCATGCTTAGTGAGATAGAAGCTGGCGCCGACCTGGATATTATGGGTCCGTTGGGGAATGGATTTTGGCTACCTGATAGGGCAACCCGGTGCCTGGTGGTAGGGGGAGGAATTGGAGTGGCCCCGCTTTTACCGTTAATCGGCATGTTGGACCAGGCGGGTTTGGAGCAGAAGATTCTTTACGGTTTCCGGAATGCTAATGCCGTGGTGGGCATTGATGTCGTGCAGGAAAAGGGTTGGCCTTTGGCCATAGCTACCGATGACGGGTCTGTTGGCCACCGTGGCTTTGTAACTGACCTGGTTAAACAGGCCATTACCGATTTTAAACCGGATTATTACTATGTCTGTGGCCCTGAAGTCATGATCAGGAATGTGGTCTGGCTGATGAAAGAAGCGAACATCCCTGGCCAGGTATCCCTGGAAGCCCGCATGGGCTGCGGCGTGGGCGCCTGTCTGGCGTGTACGTGTAAAACAAGAAAAAGGACCGGTGGACAACAATCAGTGATCGGTGGTCAGTTGTCAGTGGCCGGTCATGAACAAAATTTTGATTACAGTCTTGTTTGTACCCATGGTCCGGTTTTTGGTGCAGGTGAGGTGATTTTTGATGACTAGGCCAAACCTGGCCGTAAATCTTGGGGGCCTGCAGATGAAAAATCCCGTTACTACTGCTTCGGGATGCTTCGGTTTTGGCCCGGAGTATGCTCCCTACATCGACTTAAACCGGCTGGGCGCCATAGTGGTCAAGGGAACTACCCTTGAGCCGCGGTTGGGCAACCCGGGCGTAAGGATTGTGGAAACACCGGCGGGAATCCTGAATTCCATAGGCCTGCAGAACCCTGGCGTAGACCACTTTATCAGCAAGGCCTTACCTTATCTGAAGGAGTATGATACTCCGGTAGTTGTGAATATAGCAGGTAATACCCTGGAAGACTACGCCGAACTGGCTAAACGGCTGACTGCTGCCGACGGGGTGGCGGCCCTGGAAGTAAATATTTCTTGCCCCAACGTGAAAAAAGGCGGCATGGTTTTCGGAACCGACTGCTTTATGGCTGCCGAAGTTATCAGGACAGTAAAACAGCATACCACCCTGCCTGTTATTGCCAAGCTATCGCCAAATGTGACCAACATCGTGGAAATAGCCCAGGGGGTAGCCGAGGCAGGAGCTGATGCCCTGGCCCTGATTAACACTCTGCTGGGCATGGCCATTGATATTCATACCAGAAAGCCGGTCCTTGGCAACACAATGGGCGGTTTATCGGGCCCGGCCATCAGACCCGTGGCCGTGCGCATTATCTGGCAGGTAGCCCAGGCAGTTAATCTTCCTATTTTGGGCATGGGCGGTATCATGTCAGGCGAAGATGCCATAGAGTTTATCCTGGCCGGCGCTACGGCGGTGGCTGTCGGAACGGCTAACTTTGTTAATCCCCGGGCTACCATGGACGTTCTTGAAGGGATAGAGCAATACATGGAGAAATACGGGGTGAAAGATATTAACGAACTGGTAGGCGCCGCGTGGAAATAGGGGTTTGCGTAAGCAAACCTTCCTTTACACCCCAGAGGCGAAGGCCGAGGGGGTTTGCCGGGCGGTTGGCCAAAGAAAAGGAGGCTAAACAATTGTTAGCAGCGAAGGACCGTTTGATAGTGGCTCTTGATGTGGATACGGCACAAGAAGCTGAAATGCTGGTTGCCCAACTGCAGGAGCATGTCGGAGTGTTCAAAGTCGGCATGCAGTTGTTTAACAGCGAGGGACCGGAAGTGTTGAAGAGGCTGCATAGCCTCGGGACCAGGATATTCCTGGACCTGAAACTGCATGACATTCCCAATACTGTCGGGCAGGCCAGTGCTGTCCTGACGGGGCACGGGGTATATATGTTCAACGTACATACGGCCGGCGGAAAGGAGATGATGGAAGCGGCTGTCAGAGCTTCCGTTGAAACGGCGTCCTCTTTAAATCTTCCGAGACCGTTAGTAATCGGCGTGACAGTATTAACCAGCATCAATGAAGAAATACTGCGCAACGAAATGGGTATTGACCGGACCGTTGAGGAACAGGTGGTTAAGTGGGCCAAACTGGCCAAAGAGTCGGGACTGAATGGCGTTGTGGCTTCTCCCAGGGAAATCAGGGTCATTCGGGAAACCTGCGGTAATGATTTTGTCATTGTCACCCCCGGGGTAAGGCCGGCCTGGTCTGCGAAAAATGACCAAAAGCGTGTAATGACCCCCAAAGAGGCAGTTGAGGCCGGGGCCAGTTACCTGGTAGTGGGCCGGCCCATAACAGCGGCTAATGACCCGGTGGAGGCCGCCAAAAGAATAGTTGCGGAAATGGAGGAGGGGTTGAAATGTTGAGTAAGGAAGAAGTATTAAATATTTTTACCGAGGCCAAGGCGCTGTTGACCGGTCATTTCCGGCTGACTTCCGGCCGCCACAGCAACCGGTATATGCAGTGCGCCCAGGTTTTAAAATTTCCTGAGTATGCACAAAAATTATGCGCTGATCTGGCGGCAAAATTTCAGGGTCAGAAGATTGATATTGTTGTCGGACCGGCCATGGGAGGTATTATCGTTTCTTATGAAGTGGCCAGGGCCTTGGGTGTGCCTTCGATCTTCTGCGAGCGCGAACAGGGCCAGATGAAGCTGCGTCGCGGTTTTACCATTGAACCGGGCGCCAATGTGCTGGTGGTGGAGGACGTGGTTACCACCGGCGGTTCAGTGAAAGAAGTGATGAACGTAATACGTGAGTTAGGGGGCAATATTGTTGGGGTAGGCGTTTTGGTAGACAGGAGTAACGGCGCTGTTGATTTCGGCGTGCCGCTGCACGCTGAATTGACAATGGACATCCAGTCATGGGAGGCTGATGATTGTCCTCTATGTAAGGAAGGCATACCCGTAGTAAAACCGGGTAGCAGGGAAGTAAATTAAGGCAGTAAAGGTGGGTGGGGTAGCCGGGTCACCCCACCCACCCTTTACCCACCCACCACAGAGGACGCAGAGGGAGCAGCCGTCAAGGCTGGGAAACTAATGGAGTGAAAGTCTCCTGTCACTAATTAGCCGATTCGAGTGACTAGCATATT